>JAJAZH010000102.1 GCA_026785815.1 Ramlibacter sp.
CATCCGCACCGGCGAAACGGGCAAGGAAGCTCTTTAACTCACCCCCACCAGAAAGATACGAGCCATGAGAAAGCTACTTGCCAGCCTGGGCCTCGGCCTGGGCATTCTGATCGCGGGTGCCACGGCGCAGGCGCAGACGCCCGCTGCCGATGCGGCATCCGCGCCCGCCGCTGCTGCTGCGGTGACCGCGCCGGCTGCAACCGCGACGCCTGCGCCTGCTGCTGCTGCTGCTCCCGCCGCAGCGGTTGCAGCGCCTGCTGCTTCAGCCCCCGCCGCTGCAGCTGCGGCCGCCGTCCCCAACAAGGGTGACACGGCCTGGATGACGGTCGCCACGGTGCTGGTGCTGCTGATGACCCTGCCAGGCCTGGCGCTGTTCTACGGCGGCCTGGTCCGCAGCAAGAACATGCTGTCGGTGCTGATGCAGGTGTTCGTGGTCAGCGCGCTGATTTACGTGCTGTGGGTGCTCTACGGCTACAGCGTGGCCTTCACCGCCGGCAACCCGTTCATGGGCAGTCTCGACAAGATCTTCCTCAAGGGGATCACGCCGGACTCCATCGCAGCCACCTTCAGCAAGGGAGTCGTGATCCCCGAGCTGACCTTCGTTGCCTTCCAGGCCACCTTCGCCGCCATCACCTGCGCTCTGATCGTCGGCGCCTTTGCCGAGCGCATGAAGTTCTCGGCGGTGCTGCTGTTCGTCGCCATCTGGTTCACCTTCAGCTACCTGCCGATCGCCCACATGGTCTGGTACTGGGACGGCCCGGACGCGATCACCGACCAGGCATCGCTGGACAAGGTCACTGCCGCGGCCGGCTGGCTCTGGGCCAAGGGCGCGCTGGACTTCGCCGGCGGCACCGTGGTGCACATCAACGCCGGTGTTGCCGGCCTGGTGGGTGCGTTCGTGCTGGGCAAGCGAGTCGGCTACGGCAAGGAATCGCTGACGCCGCACAGCCTGACGTTGACCATGGTCGGCGCCTCGCTGCTGTGGGTGGGCTGGTTCGGCTTCAACGCCGGCTCCAACCTGGAAGCCAACGGCGTCACCGCCCTGGCCTTCGTCAACACCCTGGTTGCCACCGCTGCCGCCACGCTGGCCTGGATCGCCGGCGAGACGCTGTCCAAGGGCAAGGCCTCGATGTTGGGCGCTGCTTCCGGAGCCGTCGCTGGCCTGGTGGCGATCACCCCGGCCTGCGGCTTCGTCGGCCCGATGGGCGCGATCGTGATCGGCCTGCTGGCCGGCCTGATCTGCCTGTGGGGTGTCAACGGCCTCAAGCGCATGCTCGGAGCGGACGACTCGCTGGACGTGTTCGGCGTCCACGGTGTCGGCGGCATCCTGGGCGCGCTGCTGACCGGCGTGTTCGCATCGCCGACCCTCGGCGGCACCGGCATCTACGACTACGTGGCCAACAAGGTGAACCCGGTCTACTCCATCGGCGGCCAGGTCTGGATCCAGTTCCAGGCCGTGCTGACGACCATCGTCTGGTCCGCCGTGGTGGCTTTCATCGCTTACAAGATCGTCGACCTGGTGATCGGCCTGCGCGTCTCCGAAGAGGAAGAGCGCGAGGGCCTGGACATCAGCTCGCACGGCGAAACGGCGTACAACCGCTGAACAGAGAGCACATGCTGCGGCGCCGCAAGGCGGCCGCAGCCCCTGGGCAATTGCAAGTCTCCTTTGGATGTTCCAGCCCGCAGCGCGCAAGCCCTGCGGGCTTTTTTTTGCCCCGTCATTCCGGGCAGGTGACGCTACGGGGTCATCCTCGCGGAGCCGGGAACCCAGAGCGTCCGTATGCATTGGTTTCAATGCCCTGGGTCCCCGCCCCCCGCCAACGCGGGGGCAGGCTTCGCGGGCACGACATGTCGCGCGGGCACAATGGTGCAGGAGGCATTGCGATGATTCGACTGGAATCCCACGGCCTGGTCTGCGAGATCGAACCCCAGCTCGGGGGCTGCATCGCCGGCCTGTGGCTTGACGGCGTGCCGGTGCTGCGCTCCACGCGCGAGCCGCTGACCTCGGCCCGGCAGTCGGGCAGCTATCCGCTGGTGCCGTTCTCCAACCGCCTCGCCCGCGCCACGCTGCGGTGGAATGGCACGGACCATCCGCTTGTGACCAACAACGCGCCCGAGCCGCACGCCATTCACGGCGTCGGCTGGCAGCGTCCATGGAGCGTGCTGGACAGCGACGGCAGTTTTGCGATGCTGGCTTATGAGCACCCCGCCGACGCGTCCTGGCCGTTCGCGTTCGACACTTCGCAGACGCTGCGGCTGCGGGGCAACTCGCTCGAGCTGACGCTGGCGCTCACCAACCAGTCGTCGGCGCCGGCGCCGGTGGGTCTGGGCTGGCACCCGTTCTTTGTCAAGCGGCCCAACAGCCGGATCGCGTTCGAAGCCACCGGCCGCTGGGACATGGGGCCGGACCAGCTGCCAACGGTGCGCCGGCCGGCCAGGGGAATCGATGCCGACTGCGCCTCGCTCGATGTCGACCATTGCTTCGACGGCTGGACCGGCGTCGTCACCCTGCGCGATGAGGTGCTGCACATCTGCGTCCGCTCGGACCTGCGCCGGCTGGTGGTGTTCACCCACGCCAGCCGCGACACCATCGCGATCGAGCCGGTCAGCCATGTCAACAACGCGATCAACCTGGTCGCTGCCGGCGCTGACGCCGCCGATCTCGGCCTGCACACGTTGCAGCCGGGCGAAACCCTGGCGGCGCAGATGAGCATCGAAGTGGAGGCGGCGAGATGAGTGCGGATCGATGGCAGGTGGCAGTCACGCAACCCGACCGCCTCGGCGAGTCGCCGTTCTGGCATCCGCTCGAGCGAATGCTGTACTGGGTCGACATCCCGGCGATGCAGCTGCGGCGCTGCGATGTCATGGCACAGGGCGCGGTGGAAAGCTGGGCAATGCCAAGCGAGCCGGGCTGCATCGCGCCGGCCGAAAGCGGAGGGCTGGTGATCGCGCTGCGCGACGGCATCTACCGCACGCGGAGCTGGCGCGGCGAGTTGGTGCGCGTTGCGGGTTTCGAGTTCGACCCGCGCACCACGCGCTTCAACGACGGCAAGGCCGACCCGCTGGGCCGCATGTGGGCCGGCACCATGTACGAGCCGAAGGACGCGCCGAATGCAAAGCTGTACAGCGTCGATTGCCGGCCGGACAACGGCAACGGCGGCCAACCGGTGATCGAGCAGAAGGCACAGGGCGCAACCACCGCCAACGGCCTGGCCTGGTCGCCAGACGGCAAGACGGTTTACTGGAGCGACACGCCCAGCCACGCCATTCGCGCGTGGGACTGGGACGCGGACAGCAACGCGATGCGCAACGAGCGTGTGTTCAAGCAGTTTCCGCCAAAGCCAGACGGATGGCAGCCGGGTGACAGCGGCTACGGCGGCCGGCCCGATGGCGCTTCGGTCGATTCGCAGGGGAATTACTGGTGCGCGATGTATGAAGGGGGGCGGGTGCTGCAGATCTCGCCGGTTGGCGAGGTCTTGCAGGACATTCCTGTGCCGGCGATGTGCCCGACCATGCCCTGCTTCGGCGGGCCGGACCGCAAGACGCTGTTTGTGACGACGGCGCAGGACAAGCGGCTCAAGAAGGAACTGGAGAAGTTTCCGGACTCGGGGTGCATGTTCTCGATGACGGTCGAGGTGGCGGGACTACCGGTGAATTTTTTCGACGACTGATACAGAGGCGTTTGCTCCGGTGGCGAGAAGCCGGCCTTTTGATCCGCTGGCTATCGGGGGCAATGTGGGGTCTATCCGCACTTGTTTGGAAAGTAATGGCCGGCCACGTAAAACGCTATGCCATTGAGTGCAGAGACGCCGGCCAGCCGGAATCTCCATTTCATTCGGTGTAACTTCACATCCCGGATGTCAATGAGCTTCAAGTGCTCGAAGGCCAGTTCTCGCCCGATCAAGTCCGGTGTGTCGGGGAGATTCGTCAAATGCTGCACTGGATCGACCTTCAAAGGTCAGCGCGGCCCACGCCGGAATACCTTTATTCTCGTCATATCCGGCGTCTTCGCCTCTGAGAATCTCGTCGATCCGAGGGAGGTTATCAGTGAACGCGTATGGCCAGTGGCTGGCTTCCAAGATGGGTTGTGTTCCATCACAACCTTGATATCCGGCCCACAACCGACAGCCCGCCCGCTCCACAGGAACGCGTATCGTTGCCAGTACGCAAGCGGGTGGCGCTCACTCCGTTGAGCGCGAATTTGGATCTGGATCTTCTAGGTCATCAGATCTTGATGTGACGCCTCCACAGCTGGCTCAAGGGAGTGCTGAAATCCCATCAGCACTCGCGTTCAGAAACTTCAACGTCGCCGACAGTTGCCGAGGTCTCTCCGGCCTTACCATCGCTGCCATGCCTCCCGCCGTCGACACCCTGATCGAACGCATCCGCGCTGCCGCGTCCAGCGGCACGCCGCTGCGCATTCGTGGCGGCGGCACCAAGGATTTTTACGGCGAGCCAACGGCGGGCGACGTGCTCGACACCCGCTCGCTGACCGGCGTCACCAGTTACGAGCCGAGCGAACTGGTGGTGACGGCGCGGGCCGGCACACCGCTTCTGGAGCTGGAACGCTTGCTGGCCCAACACGGCCAATGCCTCCCCTTCGAGCCCCCGCACTTCGGCCCCGGCGCCACGGTCGGGGGCATGGTCGCTGCCGGTTTGTCGGGCCCGGCCCGCGCGAGTGTCGGCTCGGTGCGCGATTTCGTGCTCGGTGTGACGCTGCTCAACGGCCGGGGCGAACTGCTGACCTTCGGCGGGCAGGTGATGAAGAACGTGGCCGGCTATGACGTGTCGCGGCTGATTGCCGGTTCGCTCGGGACATTGGGGCTGATCGTCGAGGTCAGCCTCAAGGTGCTGCCACGGTTTCCCGCCGAAGCGACGTTGAAGTTCGAGCTGTCCCAGGCGCAGGCCTTGCGCCAGTTGAACCTCTGGGGCGGTCAGCCACTGCCGCTCAACGCCAGTTGCTGGGTCGAGGATGCCGGAGTCGGCACGCTGTTCCTGCGGCTGCGTGGTGCGGTGGCCGCGGTCGAGGCGGCCTGCAACAGGCTTGGGGGCGAGCGCCAGGACAATGCCCGAACCGGACTCGACTGGAATCTGTGCCGCGAGCAACAACTGCCGTGGTTTGCCGAACGCGGTGAGCGCGATCTTTGGCGCTTGTCCGTCCCGCAGACCGCACCGGAACTCGACCTGCCCGAGCCGCCGTTGGTCGAATGGCACGGCGGCCAGCGCTGGGTCCGCGCCGAGCCCGGGCGCGGCGAGCAGCTGCGGCGCGCAGCCCAGGCCTGCGGTGGGCATGCGACCCTGTTCATCGCGGCCAGGCCGCAGGAGCCGACGCTCTCGCGCTTTGCTCCGCTGGATCCGGTCTTGCTTCGGATCCAGCAGCAATTGAAACAGCAGTTCGATCCGGCAGCCCTCTTTAATCGCGGTCGACTGTTACCGCAACCCTGAGCCATGCAAACCAATCTGTCGCCTGAATTCAAGAACACGCCCGAGGGCCTGGAGGCCGAGGCGATCCTGCGCAAGTGCGTGCACTGCGGCTTCTGCAATGCCACTTGCCCCACCTACCAGCTGCTGGGCGACGAGCTTGACGGACCGCGCGGCCGCATCTACCTGGTCAAGCAGATGCTCGAAGGCGCCGAGCCGACGCGCAAGACCCAGCTCCACCTGGACCGCTGCCTGACCTGCCGCAATTGCGAAACCACCTGCCCGAGCGGCGTGCAGTACGGCGCGCTGGTGGACATCGGCCGCAACATCATGGAGCGCAAGGTCGAGCGCGGCGCCGGGTCGAAGGCATTGCGCTCGGCGCTCAAGCAGGGACTGACCTCGCCCCTATTCGCGCCAGCGATGAAGCTGGGGCAGGCATTGCGGCCCCTGCTGCCGGCGGCGCTGAAAGACAAGGTGCCAGCCAGGCAGGATGCGGGCCGCTGGCCGACGCGCGAGCACGTGCGCAAGGTGCTGCTGTTGGCCGGCTGCGTCCAGCCCGCGATGGCGCCAAACATCAACAGCGCGACGGCGCGGGTGCTGGACGCCGCCGGTGTCCAGACCGTGGTGGCCGGCAAGGCCGGTTGCTGCGGCGGGGTCAAGTTCCACCTGAACGACCAGGACGGCGGCCGCGATCACATGCGCGCCAACATCGACGCCTGGTGGCCTTATGTCGAACACGACGGGGTCGAGGCGATCGTGATGAATGCCTCCGGCTGCGGCGTCACCGTGCGCGAGTACGGACATCACCTGCAGCACGATCCGGCGTACGCCGCCAAGGCCCGGCGCATCAGCGCCCTGACCTGCGACCTGAGCGAGATGCTGCCGATGATCGTGCAAGCGCTGCAAGGCAAAGTCAAACCCGGCGCCGGCCTGCTGGCCTTTCACCCGCCCTGCACCTTGCAGCACGGCCAGCAACTGCGTGGTGGAGTCGAGCGCTTCCTGGGCGAGCTGGGCTTTCGCGTCAGCCGGGCGCCGGCGGAGTCGCATCTGTGCTGCGGATCGGCGGGAACCTATTCAGTGCTGCATCCGGGGATGGCGAAGCAGCTGCGCGACCGCAAGCTCGGGCACCTGGGCCAGCTCGAGCCGCAGGCCATCATCTCGGCCAACATCGGCTGCATCACCCATCTGCAGAGCGGCACCACGACGCCGGTGCGGCACTGGATCGAGGTGCTCGACGCGGCGATGCAGCCGGCCGCCGCCTGAGCCTCAGGCGACTCCCGTTCCTAGGCCGCCAGCGCCTCGAGCCGCTGCTGGACCAGTTTGATTTCGTCGAGGACAGGCAGCGGTGGGGCTACAAATTCCGCTTCGGCCTGTTCGAGGTCGACGATCACGACATGCTGTTGATCGCGCAGGCGATGGGCGTTGCGCCGCCGATGCTGTATTTTCCGTAGGCCTTGCGCGCGAAGGGCGCGGTTCAGCTGACCGCCATCGGGCCGCCCAGGGCCTCGCGGTAACGGCGGCTGCACGGCACCTGCGAGCCGTCCTTCATCTTCAGCCGCGCATCGCCGCCGTCCGTGGGCTCGATCTCCGCGACGCGATCCAGGTTCGCCGCGTAGCTGCGGTGCACCCGCACGAATCTCCCCGGATCCAGCTGTTCCAGGAAGTCCGACAGCGTGGAGCGCAACAGATAGTCGTGGCCATTCACGTGCAAGCCGACATAGTTGCCCTGGGCCTGCAGCCACTCGATCTCGCCGGCGGCGATCAGGAATTCCTTGCGCAGCTTGCGCACCAGGAAGCGCTCCGGCCTGGACGGTGCCGGCGCTGGACCCGGTGGCGCGGGGGGCTCGCCCGCCGGCGGGTCGGCGGCGTCCAGCACCCGGGCCTCGCCCTGCGCGCGCAGCAGCAAAAAGCGGTAGCTCAGGATCGCCGCCAGGATCAGCGCATAGCTGCGCACGTCCTTCAGATACTCGTAGAGCAGCTGGGTCGCCAGGTTGCCGGGCCGGTGAGTGCTGCCCATCAGAGCGTAGATGCTGTAACGCAGCGCCAGCATGATGGCGACGTGGGCCAGGCAGAACGCGACGCTGCCGGCGAGGTGCGGCAGCAGGTTGCGCGGCAGCGTGGACCAGCGCAGCGGAAAGCGGCGCTCGAACGCGGCGATCGCAGGGATCAGCAGGCCGACCGCCAGGTTGCTGGTCAGTTCCCAGACAAGGGGTTCCCATATCGGAAGGGCCAGCCCGGCGCGGCGGGCGTCGATCAGGGTGACGGTGGTGTTGAACACCAGTTGCACCAACAGCACCGTCACCCAGAAACCGACCTCGGCGTGGCGGCGCCAGCGCTGGTAGCGCGCCAGCCAGGTGGGCAGGGGGTCGAACATAGCTACGAGTCTAGTGGGACGGGCGGATCTTCGTCCCCGCAAGCCGCCGCTCGTCACAAAAGCCACCAGCCCAATCCCTTTCGAGGTAACGCCCAGGCCGGCAACGCCCACCATCCTGATCTCGAAAACCGGAGCAGACCATGAGCCGCCGCCACGACATCGATGCCCTGCGCGCACTTGCATTCGCGCTGGTCATCCTCTATCACCTCGCCATGTATTACGTCGCCGGATGGGACTGGCACCTGAAGAGCCCGTACGCGGCCGAGTGGCTGCAGTGGCCGATGCGGGCACTCAACCTGTGGCGGATGGACCTGGTGTTCCTGGTCTCCGGCCTGGCCTTCGGCTTGCTGCAGCGCGGCAAGGCGCCGGGCGCGCTTCTGCGCCAGCGCAGCTTCCGGCTGCTGGTGCCGCTGGCTTTCTCGATGGCGGTAATCGTGCCGTTCCAGCCCTATGCGCAGGCGCTGGCCAAGGGGATCGTGGAGCCAGGCTTCGGCGCCTTCCTGCTGCGCTATTTCAGCGGCGGACCCTGGCCGCGCAACGCTTTCGACGGATCGGACTTCGGTCTCACCTGGAACCACCTCTGGTACCTACCCTATCTCTGGGCCTACACGGCGGGCCTGATTCTGCTGCTGCCGCTGCTGGGTTCCGTGGCCGGCCGGCGGGTGGGGCACCCCGTAGCCGGCCGGCGCGGCGCCGCCCGCC
>JAJAZH010000103.1 GCA_026785815.1 Ramlibacter sp.
ATCGCCTCGGCCTGGATCGGGGTCATGGATTCGTAGCCCATTTCGGCTACGGCGCGTGCCAGCGGCTCGGCCAGCGATAAGTTGGAGAAGGAAGCTGTCATCTGAGCCCGCTATTGTCTCATTGACGGCTTGCCCCTGCAGAACCCCCAGCAGGGCGGGCCCCCGGACCCTGGAAACAGGGTCAGACCGAGCGCGAGTTGAAGGTGTCGCAGGCTTTCACGCTGCCGGTCTTCAGGCCAGTCGAAAACCAGCGCTGGCGCTGCGCACTGGTGCCATGGGTGAAGCTCTCGGGCCGCACTGCTGCGCCACGGTTCGCCTGCAAGGCATCGTCGCCGATCTTGGCCGCGGCATTCATGGCTTCCTCGATGTCGCCCTGCTCCAGGATCTTGCGCGATTCGTTGGCGTGATTGGCCCAGACCCCGGCGAAACAATCGGCTTGCAGCTCCATCCGGACGCTCAGGGCGTTGGCCTCCGCCGGGCTGGCGCGGCTGCGCACCTGCTCCATCTTGTCGGCGATGCCAAGCAGGTTCTGCACGTGATGGCCGACCTCATGCGCGATGACGTAAGCCTGCGCGAAATCGCCGGGAGCGCCCATCCGGGTCTTGAGCGTCTCGTAAAAGTTCAGGTCGATATAGACCTTCTGGTCGGCCGGGCAATAGAACGGCCCCATCGCCGCCTGGCCCTGGCCGCAACCGGCGGTTCGCACGGCGCCGCGGAACAACACCAGCTTGGGATTCACGTAAACGGCGCCGCCCTGCTTGAACAGCTGGGTCCAGACGTCTTCGGTGTCGGCGAGCACGGTGGAAACGAACTTCGCCATCGGATCGTTGGCCGGGGGGGCCGTAGCCGGTGCCTGCTGGGCCTGCGGGGCCGGACCCTCGCCGCCCGTCAGCACGCCCAGGATGGTCAGGGGATTGATGCCGAAGATGGCGCCGCCCACCAGCGCGATCACGATGGTGCCGATTCCGATCGACTTGCCGCCGATGCCGAAACCACCACCCCCGCCACCATCGCCACTGCCCCGCACGTCTTCGACGTTGCTAGATTCCCGATTGCCTTCCCACCGCATCACGTTCTCCTTGCTGCCTGCTGTACAGTAAAACGATGGTATCCAGATCCCGTGTAGGCGTGGACCGCATTCCGGTGGTGCTGGTCACCGGGTTCGATCCGTTCGGTGGCGCCGGCATCAACCCCAGCTGGCTGGCCGCACAGACGTTGGATGGCCAGCGGATCGCCGGACACCAGGTGGTCGCGGCCCAGTTGCCGACCGAGTTCGACCAGGCACTGGCGGTGCTGGGCCAGTTGCTCACAACCCACCGGCCGCAACTGGTCCTGTGCACCGGGCAGGCCGGTGGCCGCGCCGCCCTGTCGCTGGAGCGGGTCGCCATCAACGTCAACGACGCGCGCATTCCCGACAATGCCCGGGCCCAGCCGATCGACACGCCGGTGGTCGCCGGCGGACCGGCCGCCTACTTCAGCAGCCTGCCGATCAAGGCCATGCTGGCCGCGCTGGAGGCAACAGGGATCCGTGCCGAGGTGTCGCAGACAGCCGGAACCTTCGTCTGCAACCACGTGTTCTACGGCCTCATGCATCGTCTGGCCGAGCCGCAGTTCGCGGGCGTGCGCGGCGGCCTGGTCCATGTGCCCTGGCTGCCAGAACAGGGCCAGCCATCGATGGCGCTCGACCAGATCGTCGCGGGACTGGAGGTGGCGATCCGCTCGGCGCTCACGACCGGGGCCGACATCCGCAAGCAAGCCGGCGCGCTGAACTAGGACCGGTTGCGGCCTTGGCCTCGGCCTGGTCCCTGCTCCGCGCTGCCTGACTTCGCCGCGAACTCGGCTCAGCTCAGCTCAGCGCATGATGTCGTAGGGTCCGCCGCGCGCCAGTGCCCGCTGGTACGCGGGCCGCGCGTGAATGCGGGCCAGGAACTGCATCAGCCGGGGCCGGGCCGCGTCCAGCCCGGCACGGGCCGCTGCCGCCTCCAGCGGAAAGCTCATCTGCACGTCGGCCGCCGTCATTGCTTCGCCAGCGAACCAGGTGCTGCGGCTGAGTTCTGACTCCATGTAATCCAGGTGCTGGTCGATCAGCGGCTGGATGAAGCTGTCGCGCGCGCGGGCGGCGATGGCCTTGGCCACCGGCTTGACGAAGAACGGCATGCGGGCCTGGCCGATCCGGTCGAACACCAGCTTCAGCAGCAAGGGCGGCATGGCGGATCCTTCAGCGTAGTGCAGCCAATAACGGTAGCGCAATCTGTCCTCGGTGCCGGCTGGCGGCACCAGCCGACCATTGCCATGCGCTTCCACAAGGTACTCCAGGATCGCGCCCGATTCGGCGACCACGCGCTCGCCATCGGCGATCACCGGCGACTTGCCCAGCGGATGCACGGCGCGCAACTCGGGCGGCGCCAGCATGGTGGCCGGGTTGCGCTCGTAGCGCTTGACCGTGTAGTCGAGTGCCAGTTCTTCGAGCAACCACAACACGCGTTGCGAACGCGAGTTGTTCAGGTGATGGACGGTGATCATGGCCCCATGGTAGGCCAGCGCATCGAAGGCACACGCCGCGGGTCCGGGCCAGAGCGCCTAAAATCGAGCGGTGTCCATCCTCAATGCCGACCTGCACTGCCACTCGTTTGTTTCCGACGGCACCGTGAGCCCGGAACAACTTGCAGCGCGAGCCGCCGCGAACGGCGTCGAGTTGTGGGCGCTGACCGACCACGACGAGATCGGCGGCCAGCGCCGGGCCGCGCAAGCCGCGCAGGCCAACGGGATCAAGTACCTCACCGGCACCGAGATCTCGGTCACCTTCGCCGGCCAGACGGTGCACATCGTCGGCCTCGGCTTCGACGCCGACGATCCAGAGATGCTGCAGGGCCTGATGGACACCCGCGGTGGCCGCGGCGCGCGGGCGATGGAGATGTCCGACGGGCTGGCCAAGGTCGGGATCCGCGATGCCTACCAGGGCGCGCTGCGCTATGTCGGCAACCCGGAGCTGATTTCGCGCACCCATTTCGCGCGCCACCTGGTCGAGAGCGGCGTCTGCAAGGACACCAATGAGGTGTTCCGGCGCTTCTTGACCGAAGGCAAGCCGGGCTTCGTCGCGCACCGCTGGGCCTCGCTCAAGGACGCGGTGCAGTGGATCACGGCTGCGCATGGCGTCGCCGTGATCGCCCATCCGGCCCGCTACAAGTTCACGGCCAACGAAGAGTTCGCGCTGTTCAGCGAGTTCAAGGCCCATGGCGGCCAGGGCGTCGAGGTGGTGACCGGCAGTCACACCGCGGCCGAATACGTCAAGTACGGCGAAACCGCCCGCGAGTTCGGCCTGGCCGCATCCAGGGGCAGCGACTTCCACAGTCCGGACGAAAGCCACACCGACCTCGGGCAGCTGCCCTACCTGTCCGGCGGGCTGAGGCCGGTGTGGGATCTGCTGGCCGACCGGATCCGGTGACCGCGGCGGCAGCCGGCGTTGCGCCCCGCAGCCAGCGCATCCTGGCCGGGATCGCGATGGTGGTCGGCGCCTGTGCCTGCTTCTCGATCCTCGACACCACCACCAAGTACATCAGCGCGGCGGTCCCATTGCTGATGGCGCTCTGGTTCCGCTATGCCTTCCAGGCGATCGCCACCACGCTGGTGGTGCTGCCGATGCGTGGCGCCAGCGTGCTGCGCACCCGCCATCCGCGCTTTCACTGCCTGCGTGGCGTGCTGCTGCTGGCCAGCAGCCTGTTCGCATTCGCCAGCCTCAAGCACATGCCGGTCGGCGAGTTCACCGCGATCGTGTCGATCTCGCCACTGGCCATCACGGTGCTCGCGGCGACTGTGCTCAAGGAGAAGGTGTCCCTGCTGCGCTGGTTGCTGGTGGTGGGCGGTTTTGCCGGCACGCTGGTGATCATCCGGCCCGGCGGCGCGGCGTTCAACTGGGCCACCTTGCTGCCGCTGTGCCTGGTCGTGACCCATGCCTGGTTCCAGTTGCTCACCAGCAAGCTGGCGCGCACCGAGGACCCGGTGACGATGCACCTGTACACCGGCTGGGTCGGTACGCTGATCGCCAGCCTGGCCCTGCCCTTCGCCTGGACCGACCTCGGCGCTTCCTGGCTGTGGCTGGCGCTCGGCCTGATGGGCGTGATGGCGACCGTCGGCCATTTCGTGCTGATCCTCGCTTACCAGCGGGCGCCGGCCTCGACCCTGGCGCCTTATCTCTATTCGCAGATCGCATTTGCGATGCTGGCCGGCTGGCTGGTGTTCAGTCACGTGCCGGACGGCTGGTCGCTGGCCGGCATGGCGCTGATTGCGATGTGTGGCGCCGGCGGCGGCTGGCTGACGCTGCGCGAGCGGCGCTCCGCCCCTGAACCGTCAGCGGCCTGATTGCTGCAACTCCATGGCCCAGTTTTTCGAAGTCCACCCCGACAACCCCCAGCCCCGGTTGCTGAAGCAGGCCGCGGCGCTGCTGGAGCGGGGCGGCATCGTCGCCGTGCCGACCGATTCCAGTTATGCCCTGGCCTGCCACCTCGACGACAAGGATGCTGCCGACCGGCTGCGCCAGATCCGCGGCGTCGACGACAAGCACCACCTGACCTTGCTGTGCCGCGACCTGAGCGAACTGGCCAATTACGCGCGGGTCGACAACCGGCAGTACCGCCTGCTCAAGTCGGCGACTCCCGGCCCTTACACGTTCATCCTCGAAGCCACCCGCGAAGTGCCGCGCCGCCTGAGCCATCCGCAGCGCAAGACCATCGGCCTGCGGGTTCCCGGACACCGGGTGTTGCAGGAGTTGCTGGCCCTGCACGCCACACCGCTACTGGCGACGACGCTGATCCCGCCGGACCAGACCGAACCGCTCAACGATGCCCAGGAAATCCGCGATCGCTACGAGCGGCAGCTGGCCGGAGTGATCGATGCTGGCGCCTGTCCGTCGGAGCCGACCACGGTGATCGACCTGACACCGATGGGCGCCGGCGAGCCGGCCGTGCTGGTGCGAATGGGGCGCGGTGCGCTGGCCGCGCTCGGGCTTGGATGACGCTCTGAGACAATCGCACCCGTGGATATCCCCAACCTCATTCAAACCGTCCTGATCTATGCGTTGCCAGTGCTGTTCGCGATCACGGTGCACGAAGCAGCCCACGGGTACGTGGCGCGCTACCTCGGTGACAACACCGCTTATGCCGCTGGCCGCGTCACGCTGAATCCGCTCAACCACATCGACCCGATCGGGACGATCCTGATGCCGCTGATGCTGTACTTCGCTACTTCCGGCGCTTTCCTGTTCGGCTACGCCAAGCCGGTGCCGGTCAACTTCGGCGCCTTGCGCCATCCCAAGCGCGACATGGTGTGGGTCGCGCTGGCCGGGCCGGCCTCCAACTTCATCCAGGCGATCGCCTGGGCGGTGGCGTTCATGCTGTTGCCGGCCGCCGGAGTGGAGGAGCGCTTCTTCATCGAGATGTGCAAGGCCGGAGTGCTGGTGAACCTGGTGATGTGGGCCTTCAACCTGTTCCCCCTGCCGCCGCTGGACGGCGGCAGGGTGCTGGTGGGCTTGCTGCCGTGGCGCGCGGCCCAGGCGGTCTCGCGGATCGAACCCTGGGGCTTTTTCATCGTGCTGGCGCTGGTGCTCGCGGGAGTTGTCGGCACCTACTGGCTGCAGCCGCTGATGAAGGTGGGCTACGGCGCGATCGGCATCATGCTGTCCCCGTTGCAATCCCTCGTCCGCTAGCCGACCCCATGAGCAAACCTGCCATCCAGCGCTTCCTCACCGGCATCACCACCACCGGCACGCCGCACCTGGGCAACTATGTCGGTGCGTTCCGGCCGGCAGTCGAGGCCAGCCGCCGCCCCGGCACCGAGAACTTCTATTTTCTGGCCGATTACCACGCGTTGATCAAGTGCGACCAGCCGGCGCGGGTGCAGCGCTCGACGCTGGAGATCGCGGCCTGCTGGCTGGCCGTGGGGCTCGACCCGGACCAGGTGCTGTTCTATCGCCAGTCGGACATTCCGGAGATTCCGCAGCTGACCTGGCTGCTGACCTGTGTCACCGGCAAGGGCCTGCTCAATCGCGCGCATGCCTACAAGGCTGCAGTGGACAGGAACAACGCGGCCGGCGTCGACGTCGATGTGGAGATCAGCGCCGGGCTGTTCATGTACCCGGTGCTGATGGCAGCCGACATCCTGATGTTCAAGGCGCACAAGATTCCGGTCGGGCGCGACCAGGTGCAACACGTCGAGATGGCGCGCGACATCGCCAACAGCTTCAACTATCTCTACGGCGAACTGCTGGTTCCGCCCGAAGCGCAGATCGACGAGAACGTCGCCCTGCTGCCGGGACTGGACGGGCGCAAGATGAGCAAGAGCTACGACAACGCGATCCCGCTGTTTGCGACCCGCGAACAGCTGCGCAAGCAGATCGCCGGGATCGTCACCGACTCGCGCTCGCCCGGTGAGACCAAGGAAGTGGAAGGCTCGCCGCTGTTCCAGGTGTACGAGGCCTTTGCCTCACCCGAGGAAACCCAGCAGTTGCGCCATGCCTATGCCGACGGCATCTCGTGGGCCGATGCCAAGCAAACGTTGTTCGAGCGGATCGACCGCGAGATCGCGCCGATGCGGGAACGCTATCAGTCGCTGGTCGGCAACCCGGTGGAACTGGAGCGCATCCTGCAGTCCGGCGCCGAGAAAGCCCGTGCGCGCGCCACGCCCTTCATGGCCGAACTGCGGCACGCGGTCGGCCTGCGCAATCTCTCCAGCCAGGCCGGTCAGCCCAAAGTCGACAAGGCCAGCCGCACTGCGCTGCCTTCGTTCAAGCAGTACCGGGACAGCGATGGTCAGTTCTACTTCAAGCTGGTCGATGGCAAAGGCCGACTGCTGCTGCAAAGCGTCGCATTTGCTTCGGCTCGGGAAGCTGGCCAGACCATCGCCCGGCTGCGGCAGTCGCCCGCTGCGGCGCTTGTCGGCATCGGCGAACCTGGGCCCGGCGTGGCTGTGACCGAAGTGGCATCCGCGCTCAGGATGTTGTCTGATGCGGGCTAAGGAACTCCCCGCCGCGGACCGCTGCGTTTCGCGGTTATCCTGAAGTTTTGGTCCCCGACAGAAAACGAATCGAAGCGGTATGAGCCTGTATGTGATCGACGACCACCCCCTGATGCGTGAAGCCGTCGTGATGCTGCTGCGGCGCCTGCGGC
>JAJAZH010000104.1 GCA_026785815.1 Ramlibacter sp.
ACGTCAGGCTCCAGGCGGTCCAGGCCGGCTGGCACGAGGCCCGGGTGCTGGTCGCAGCCGAGACCGCCGTGACCTATCTCAACCTGCGCAGCTGCGAGCGGCAACTGGACGTCGCGTCCAGCGACGCCCGCTCGCGCGCCGAGAGTTCTCGCCTGGCCGAACTCACGACCCGTGCCGGATTCACCGCGCCGGCCAACGCGGCGCTGGCGCGTGCCAGCGCCGCAGAAGCTTCGGCGCGGGCCACCCAGCAGCGGGCCCAGTGCGACATCGAAGTGAAGGCCCTGGTGGCGCTGAGCGGCCTAACCGAGCCGCCATTGCGGCGGCAACTCGAAGTCCCCTGGCAGGAGCCAGCCCAAGCGGCGCTGCTGCCGATCGTTTCGCTGCCGGCACAGCTGCTGGCGCAACGGCCCGACATCTACCAGGCGGAGCGCGAGGTGGCCGCCGCCAGCGCCGAGATCGGAAGCGCACAGGCGCAACGCTACCCACGCCTGAGCCTGACCGGCTCGATCGCGGCCGGAATCGTCCACATTGGCGGCGCCGGGAGCGATGCGCAAACCTGGTCGATCGGGCCGCTCGCTCTCACGGTTCCGCTCTTCGACGGCGGCCGCCGGGCGGCCAACGTCGATGCGGCCGCGGCGCGTTACGAGGAAGCAGTGGCGCGCTACAGCGGTCGCGTTCGCCAGGCGGTGCGCGAGGTGGAGGAAGCGCTGGTCACTCTGGAGAGCGCCCGCGTCCGGCTCGAAGACGCCCGCCTTGCCGCGGACGGGTATCGAATCTCCTTTGCCGCCACCGAGGCGCGCTATCGCAGCGGCCTGGGCACCCTGATCGAACTGGAAGAGGCACGCCGCACAGCGTTTGCCGCCGAGACGGCCCTGGTCTTGCTTCAGCGTGAACGGATGACGGCCTGGATCTCGCTGTACCGCGCCGCCGGCGGCGGCTGGGCCCGCCCTGACTTCGCTCCCGCTTGATTCCGCCCGCCTGATTTCGCCTGCCTGAACCTGGACGGAAACCAACCAATGACCCCGAAAAAATCAACTCTCGTGCTGCTTGCGGCGGCCGTTTGCCTGGCGGGCCCCCTGCTGCTCGTGCCAGCGGGTAGCTCGCGCGCCGCCGATGAAAAGATAACGGTCAAGCCTGCGCTCACGGTCACCACCGCGATGCCGCAGCGCGTCACCCTGACGACCCGGCTGCCCGCCAACGGCAACATCGTCGCCTGGCAGGAGGCCAGCGTCGGCGCCGAATCAGGAGGGCTGCGCCTGACCGACGTGCGGGTGAACGTCGGCGACCGCGTGCAGAAGGGCCAAGTGCTGGCGACCTTCGCATCGGACACACTGGGCGCGGAAGCGGCGCAAGCCCGCGCCAGCCTCGGCGAAGCGGAGGCGAATGCTGCCAATGCCGCCGCCGATGCAGAGAGGGCGCGCAGCCTGCAGACCACCGGCGCGCTCAGCGCCTCGCAGATCAACCAGTACCTGACCGCCGAAAGAACCGCACGCGCCCGGGTCGAAGCAGCGCGCGCACTGTTCCAGGTGCAGCAGGTCCGGCTCGGCCAGGCGCAGGTGCGCGCCCCGGACAGCGGCATCATTTCTGCGCGAACGGCCACCGTCGGTGCGGTCGTTGGCAATGGCGCCGAGCTGTTCCGCCTGATCCGGCAGGGCCGCCTCGAATGGCGGGCCGAAGTGACGGCAACCGAACTGGGGCGCATCACCCCGGGCACGACGGCGCTGGTCACCGCTGCCAGCGGCGCCCGGCTCGCGGGCCGGGTCCGCACCATCGGTCCCACGGTCGATCCGCAAACCCGTGCGGCGCTGGTCTATGTGGACCTGACGCCGCTGCCTGGTGCGGCCAGTGGCAGCGCCCGCGCCGGAATGTTCGCCCGGGGGGAGTTCGATCTCGGCGCCACGCCGGCGCTGACGGTGCCGCAGCCGGCATTGGTGGTCCGGGACGGTTTCAGCTATGTCTACCGCGTCAACCCGGACAGCCGGGTCAGCCAGGTCAAGGTGCAGACCGGCCGCTTCCAGGATGCCCGGGTGGAGATCGTCTCGGGGCTGGCGGCGGAAGCGCGCATCGTTGCCAGCGGCGCCGGTTTCCTCAACGATGGTGACCTGGTCCGGATCGTCGATGCGGCGCAGAGCCCCGCCAACGGCCAGCCGGTGTCGCCGGCCGCGGCCGCGAAGTAAGGAGCCGACATGATGAATGTGTCGTCCTGGTCGATCCGCAACCCGATCCCCGCAGTGATGCTGTTCGTCCTGCTCACCTTTGCCGGAATGCTGGCCTTCAACGCAATGAAGGTGCAGAACTTCCCCGACATCGATCTGCCGACGGTGATGGTGACCGCGGCGCTGCCCGGCGCCGCGCCGGCGCAACTCGAAACCGATGTCGCACGCAAACTCGAGAACGCGATCGCGACCTTGCAGGGGCTCAAGCACATTTACACCAAGGTGCAGGACGGGGCGGTGACGATCACGGCCGAGTTCCGCCTGGAAAAGCCGGTGCAGGAAGCCGTCGACGACGTCCGCTCCGCCGTCGCCCGGGTGCGCAGCGAACTGCCTGGCGATGTGCGCGAGCCGGTCATTACCAAGATGGACCTGGCCGGCCAGCCAGTGTTGGCCTTCGCAATCAACTCTTCCCGCATGGACGAGGAGGCGTTGTCCTGGTTTGTCGACAACGACATCTCGCGCAAGCTGCTGGCCGTGCGGGGCGTCGGTGCCGTCACTCGCGTGGGCGGCGTGACGCGGGAGGTCCGGGTGGCGCTCGACCCGTCGCGCCTGCAGGCACTGGGGCTGTCGGCGGCGGAGATTTCGCGCCAGCTGCGGCAGGTCCAGACCGAGAGCGCGGGCGGCCGCGCCGACGTGGGCGGTAGCGAGCAGGCAGTGCGGACGCTGGCGACAGTCAAGACTGCGCGCGAACTCGGAGAAATCGAACTCGCCATCGGGGTCGCCGGCAGCGCCGGGCGCACCGTGAAGCTGAGCGACGTGGCCACGGTCAGCGACACCACCGCCGAGCCTCGCGCCGCGGCGCTGCTCAATGGCAAGCCGGTGGTGGGCTTCGAGGTCTCGCGCAGCCGGGGCGAGTCGGAAGTGACCGTCGGCGCCGCGGTGCAGAAGGCGCTGGCCGAACTCAAGCTGCAGCGGCCGGACATCGAACTGACCCAGGCCTTCGACTTCGTGACGCCGGTCGAAGAGGAATACCGGGGTTCGCTGCACCTGCTGTACGAGGGCGCGATCCTGGCGGTGCTGGTGGTCTGGCTATTCCTGCGCGACTGGCGCGCGACCTTTGTGTCGGCCATTGCCTTGCCGATGTCGGTGATCCCGGCCTTTATCGGCATGTACCTGCTCGGCTTTTCGGTCAACGTCGTCACGCTGCTGGCGCTGTCCCTGGTGGTTGGAATCCTGGTCGACGACGCGATTGTCGAGGTGGAAAACATCGTGCGCCACTTGCGCATGGGCAAGACGCCGTACCAGGCGGCGATGGAAGCGGCCGACGAGATCGGGCTGGCAGTGATCGCCACCACCTTCACGCTGATCGCGGTGTTCCTGCCCACGGCGTTCATGAGCGGCATTGCCGGCAAGTTCTTCAAGCAGTTCGGCTGGACCGCATCGCTCGCCGTCGCGGCCTCGCTGCTGGTCGCGCGGGTGCTGACCCCGATGATGGCGGCCTACCTGCTCAAGCCGATCGTCACGGCGCACAAGGATCCGCGCTGGATGACGATTTACCTGCGTTGCGTCAACTGGAGCATGAAGCACCGGGTCGTGACCATGGTGCTGTCGACCCTGTTCTTCTTCGGCTCGGTGGCCTTGATTCCGCTGCTGCCGACCGGCTTCATCCCGCCGGACGACAACTCGCAGACGCAGGTCTACCTCGAACTGGCGCCCGGTTCGACGCTGGAGCAGACCAAGTCGGTCGCCGAGCAGGCCAGGCTGCTGGCGATCAAGGTCGATCACGTGAAAAGCGTCTACACCACCATCGGCGGTGGCAGCGCGGGCGCCGACCCGTTCGCCAACAGCGGCGCCGCCGAGGCGCGCAAGGCCACCCTCACCATCCTGTTGGCGGACCGGGGCGACCGGCCGCGCAAGCAGGCCATCGAGAACCAGTTGCGGGCGGCGCTCGAGCCGCTACCGGGCGTTCGCAGCAAGGTCGGCCTGGGCGGCTCCGGCGAAAAATACGTGCTGGTGCTGACCGGCGAAGATCCGCAGGCGCTGCAAACTGCCGCCCGTGCCGTGGAGCGCGATCTGCGGACCATTCCAGGAATCGGCAGCGTGGCGTCCACTGCCAGTCTGATCCGCCCCGAGATCGCAGTGCGGCCGGATTTTGCTGCGGCGGCGGATCTCGGTGTCACCAGCGCCGCCATCGGCGAGACGCTGCGGATCGCCACGGCAGGCGACTACGACATCGCCCTGCCGAAGCTCAACCTGTCGCAGCGGCAGGTGCCGATTGTCGTCAAGCTCGAGGAAGGAGCGCGCCAGGATTTGCGGGTGCTGGAGCGGCTGACCGTGCCGGGCAGCCGCGGGCCGGTGATGCTCGGCCAGGTTGCGACGCTCGAAATGACGGGTGGCCCGGCAGTGATCGACCGCTACGACCGCTCGCGCAACGTCAACTTCGAGGTCGAGCTGTCGGGACTTCCGCTCGGCGACGTCGCGGCCAAGGTGCAGGAGTTGCCGTCGGTCAAGAGCCTGCCGCCCGGTGTCCGGGTGATCGAGGTCGGCGACGCCGAAGTGATGGGCGAGCTGTTCGCCAGTTTCGGGCTGGCGATGCTGACCGGCGTGCTGTGCATCTATATCGTGCTGGTGCTGTTGTTCAAGGACTTCCTGCACCCAGTGACGATTCTCTGCGCGCTGCCGCTGGCGCTGGGCGGCGCGTTCGTCGGTTTGCTGCTGGCGCAGAAGAGTTTCTCGATGCCGTCGCTGATCGGCCTGATCATGCTGATGGGCATCGCGACCAAGAACTCGATCCTGCTGGTGGAGTATGCGATCGTGGCCCGCCGCGGCAACGATGGCAGCGACGGGAAGCCGGTCGTCGCCGGCATGTCGCGCTTCGATGCCTTGCTGGACGCTTGCCACAAGCGAGCGCGTCCGATCGTCATGACCACCATCGCGATGGGCGCTGGAATGATGCCGATCGCGCTCGGCATCGGCATCGCTGACCCGAGTTTCCGCTCGCCGATGTCGATTGCGGTGATTGGCGGTCTGATTACGTCCACGGTGTTGAGCCTGCTGGTTGTGCCGGTCGTGTTCACCTATCTCGACGACCTGGAACAGTGGCTGCGGCGGACTGCCCGCCGGTTGGGTCGGCGCGGGGGCAAGCCGCTGCCCGTGGAGGCGGCGGCTAAGTCGAGCGGATCCGCTTGACCAGCCCGCTGGTCGAATAACCTTCGACGAAGGGGATGGCTTGCGCGCGGCCGCCCCAGCTGAGCACCAGCTGGCTTTCGGGCAGGCGGCTCATGTCGTAGTCGCCGCCCTTGACCAGCAGCGCCGGGCGCAATTCGCCGATCAGTTGCAGCGGCGTGTCTTCATCGAACCAGGTGACGAGGTCGACCGATGCAAGCGCCGCAATGACGGCGGCGCGATCCTGCTCGCTGTTCAACGGGCGATCCGCTCCCTTGCCGAGTCGGCGGGCGGAGGCATCGGTGTTCAGGGCAACGACCAGGCTGGCGCCGCGGCTGCGGGCCTCGGCGAGGTAAGTCACGTGCCCGCGATGCAGGACATCGAAAACGCCATTGGTGAAGACCACTGGCTGGGCGAGCGAGGCCGCGCTCTGCGCAGCTTGCTCCCGCGGGACGATCTTCGAAATGAACAAGGAAGCGGCCAGTGCGTCTGCCCGCGTTTCAGGCCGAAGCGGCACTCAAACCGGGCTCGTGACCACCAAGCCGGTATTGCCGGCGGCGAGGGAGGCGGTCACTTCCTTGCGATAGCGATTGAGCTCCTGGACGGTCTTGAAGCTGCGGTCCATCAACAGGCTCATGTTGTGCAGGATCCGTTCGACCACCTTGCTCTCCCAGCCGGCGTCGAAATTGATCTGCTTGTCCAGCCAGTGCTCCAGCCAGTCCGGGTCCGGCAGCCGGCTCTGGATCGTATCGTTCGGGAACAGCGCCTTGTTCACATGCAGGTTGGTCGGGTGCAGCGGCTGGGTGGTGCGGCGAGCGCTGGCCATCAGGACGCCGACCTTGGTGAACGCAGCCTTGGCTTCGTTACCGAACTTGCTGATGGCGCGCTTCATGTACCGCAGGTAGGCGCCGCCATGACGCGCTTCATCCTGACTCAAGGTTGTGTAGATGTGCTTGATGACCGGCTCGGTATGCCATTCGGCGGCACGCCGATACCAGTGGTTGAGCCGGATCTCGCCGCAGAAGTGCAGCATCAGCGTCTCCAGTGCCGGGGCCGGCTCGAACTCGAAGCGCACATCGTGCAGCTCCTTCTCCGTCGGCGCCAGGTCCGGCCGGAAGCGCTTGAGGTACTCCATCAGGACCAGGGAATGCTTCTGCTCCTCGAAAAACCAGATCGACATGAATGCCGAAAAGTCGCTGTCGTCCTTGTTGTCCCGCAGGAACATTTCCGTTGCCGGCAGCGCCGACCATTCCGTGATGGCGTTCATCTTGATGGTCTGGGCCTGCTCGTCGGACAGCTTGGAAGTATCGAACGAGGCCCATGGAATGTCCTTGTCCATGTCCCAGCGGACGGATTCGAGTTGCTTGAACAGTTCAGGGTAGAGCATCGCGGTCTTCTTTCTTCGCTGCCTGTATTTTAAGCGGCAGCTGTGGTCGGGCTGGGCAACAGGATGCAAGGCCCTCGGGCGCGGCAGCTTGCGCAGAGAGAGCCGCGCCTGCCGCACCTGAAGGAAGTAAATGGTTTAGGCTCGCGCCCACGTATCGGAGTCAGAGTAATGAGCAAGATTTTGCGCCTTATCGCGATTTTTGGGGTGTTCGCACTGCCGGCGGTTCCAGCGGCGTCCGCGGCGCCTGATGGGCCTGCCGCCTGCCCGGCGACGCTGCAGCACACTTTCCCGCGGCTGCAGGACGAGAAGCCCCAATCGCTTTGTCAGTACCAAGGCAAGGTGGCGCTGGTGGTGAACACCGCCAGTTTTTGCGGCTTTACTCCGCAATACAAGGGACTGGAAGCGCTGTACAGCAGGTATCGGGAGCAGGGCCTGGTCGTGCTGGGCTTTCCGTCCAACGACTTTGCCCAGGAAAAAGGCAGCAACAAGCAGATCGCCGATTTCTGCGAGAACACCTTCGGCGTCAAGTTCCCGATGTTCGGCCAGAGCAGCGTCCGCGGCAAGGACGCCAATC
>JAJAZH010000105.1 GCA_026785815.1 Ramlibacter sp.
CTGGGCCTCGATCACCTGCTCCTTGCTGAAGGGCAGCGTCATGCGCAGGATCTTGGCGCTGTTGAACAGGCGGTCGGTGTGCTCCTGCAAGCGGAAGATGGCCGTGCCGTTGACCGTGTTGTAGGCCCGCACGCCTTCGAATGCGCCGCAGCCGTAGTGCAGGGTGTGGGTCAGCACGTGGATCTTGGCGTCGCGCCACTCCACCATTTCGCCGTCCATCCAGATCTTGCCGTCGCGGTCGGCCATCGAGGGAATTTCGTTCATCGGGCTTCCTTTGGAGTTTCCATTCGACTGCAATTTTAAGCCGCGCGGTTCCGGGCTCCGGGCGCGGTGTAAATTGCGCCCGATGCCCAACTTCCTGAGACTCATGGCCCTGTTCTTCATCCCCGCCGCGCTGGCGGCTTGCGCGGTCCCCGGGCCCATCGAGCCCACTGCCGATCCCTACACCTGGCTCGAGGACGTGACGGGCGACCGCTCGCTGGCCTGGGTGCGCGAGCGCAACGCCGAATCGGCGCAGGTGCTGGCGGCGGGGCCGGAGTTCCCGGCGACGCGGTCGCGGCTGCTGGAGATCATGAATTCGACCGACAAGATTCCGGCGATCAGACGGATCGGCGGCCACATGTACAACCTGTGGCGCGACGACACCCACAAGCGCGGGCTCTGGCGGCGCACCAAGCTCGCCGACTACGCCAAGGCGCAGCCGGCCTGGGAGTCCGTCATCGACCTCGACGCCCTGGGCCGCGCCGAAAATGAGAACTGGGTCTGGGGCGGCGCCACCTGCCTGCCCGGACCCACGCCGGCGCAGCAGGACCGCTGCATGATCGCGCTGTCGCGCGGCGGCGCGGACGCAGCGGTCTACCGCGAGTTCGACCTGGCCTCCCGCTCGTTCGTCGCCGGCGGCTTCGCCTTGCCGGAAGCCAAGAGCCGGGTCGAGTGGATCGACCGCGACATGCTGTTCGTGGGAACCGATTTTGGGCCGGGCAGCATGACCGAATCCGGCTACCCCCGGCTGGTGAAGGAGTGGAAGCGCGGCACGCCGCTGGCGTCGGCCAGGACGGTGCTCGAGGCGGATGTCAAGGACGTCTACACCTCCGCTCATGTGGACCCGACGCCCGGCTTCGAGCGCCGGTTCCTCAGCCGCGCCAGAGACTTCTACCGGACCGAGCTGTTCCTGCAATCGAGTGGCCAGCTGGTGCCGATCGACAAGCCGGCGGAAGCGCTCTTCTGGGCCCATCGCCAGTGGGCCTTCCTGCAGCCGCGCAGCGCCTACACCGTCGACGGTACGACCTACGCCGCGGGTTCGCTGCTGGCGGCCGATTTCGATGCCTTCATGCGGGGCGAGCGCAAGTTCCAGGTGCTGTTCGAGCCGACGGCCACGCGGGCCCTGGTGCGGGGCGGGATCGCCTTCACCCGGTCCCACGTGCTGTTGACCCTGCAGGACAACGTTGCCAGCCGGATCGAAGAACTGCACTACGCGAACGGCCGCTGGCAGCGGCGAGAAGTGAAGTCGCCCTTCCCCGGCCGGCTGTCGGTCACTTCGCTGAACGACCGTGCGCAGGCCGACGACGCCCTGGCCGAGTCGTACCTCGTCGACTACGAGGACTTCCTCACGCCCGCCACGCTCTATCTCGCCCGTACCGGCAGCGATCGCCCCCAGGGGCTCAAGCGCTCTCCGTCCTTCTTCGACGCGCAGGGCATGAGGGTGGAGCAGCATTTCGCCGTCAGCAAGGACGGTACCCGCGTTCCCTACTTCGTGGTACTGCCCAGGGGCGCGGTCGCCGACGGCACCAATCCGACCGTGCTTTACGGCTATGGCGGCTTCCAGATCAGCCAGCAGCCGTTCTACAGCAGCGCGTTCGGCAGCGCCTGGCTGGCGAAGGGCGGCGCCTTCGTGGTGGCCAACATCCGCGGCGGTGGCGAGTTCGGGCCCGACTGGCACACCGCCGCGATCAAGGCCAACAAGCAGCGCAGCTACGACGACTTCATCGCGGTGGCGCAGAACCTGATCGCCCGCCGGGTCACGTCACCCAGGCACCTGGGCATGATGGGCGGCAGCAACGGCGGCCTGCTGGTCGGCGCGGTGCTGACGCAGCGGCCGGACCTGTTCAACGCGGTGGTCTGCAAGGTGCCGCTGCTGGACATGGCGCGCTTCCACAAGCTGCTGGCGGGCGCGCGCTGGGTCGCGGAGTACGGTGACCCGGACCAGCCCGCGCAGTGGGCTTACATCTCCCGCTATTCCCCGTACCACAACGTCCGGGCCGACGTCGCTTATCCACAGGTGCTCTTCACCACCAGCACCCGCGACGACCGGGTCCATCCGGCGCATGCGCGCAAGATGGCCGCACGCATGCTGGAGCAGGGGCACCGGGTGCTGTATTACGAGAACATCGAAGGTGGCCATGGCGGCGCGGCGGACAACGCCCAGCGCGCCAACCTGCAGGCGCTGGAATTCAGCTATCTGTGGCAGCGGCTGGGGCCGGCGGCCGCACCAACTCCCACTTCAGCAGTTTCCCGCCAATGAACTCGCAGGTCACGTGCGACTCGCCAGCGTCGGTCCAGCGGTAGATTTCCGGCTGCTCGCCATCGGGCGACAGCAGATTGCCGAGCGCGCGGGTCAACGAAATCACGTGCAGCAGGTTGACACCGGGCTTGAGCTTGGCGTTGAGCATCACCGCGCTGTCGACATAGCCGATCGGCCGGTTGGCCGTGCGTCGGAGCGCCTGCATCATCCGGTTGAAGTGCAGCAGCACCCACATCACGATGCCGCCCACCACCAGAGTGACGCCGCCCCAGCCGTAGAGTTGCCAGGCAGAGGCGATCAGGACCACGCCGAACACCGGCACCAGCAGTTTCTGGTAATTCATGGCGCCGATTGTGCCTAGGCCCGGTTGACGCTAGAGGCCACGCACCACGTCCATCGCTTCCTCGACCCGCTCCACCGCGTGGATGGTGAGGCCCTCGATGTCGCGCGTCCCCTTCTTGGGCGCATTGGCCTTGGGGACGACCGCGACCGAGAAGCCGAGTTTGGCCGCTTCGCGCAACCGCTCCTGACCGCGCGGCGCCGGCCGCACTTCGCCGGCCAGGCCGACTTCGCCGAAAGCGATGAAGCCCTTGGGCAGCGGCTTGCCGCGCAGGCTGGAGGTGATGGCCAGCATCACGGCGAGGTCGGCCGCCGGCTCGCTGATGCGCACCCCGCCGACGGCGTTGACGAACACGTCCTGGTCCAGGCAATCGACGCCGGCGTGGCGGTGCAGCACCGCCAGCAGCATCGCCAGCCGGTCCCGGTCCAGCCCGACGGAGAGCCGGCGAGGGCTCGGACCGCCGCTATCGACCAGCGCCTGGATTTCGACCAGCATCGGCCGCGTCCCTTCGAGCGTCACCATCACGCAGCTGCCGGGCACCGGCTCGCTGTGCTGCGACAGGAAGATCGCGCTCGGGTTGGAGACGCCCTTCAAGCCCTTCTCGGTCATCGCGAACACGCCGATCTCGTTGACGGCGCCGAAGCGGTTCTTGATGGCGCGCACCAGGCGGAAGCTGGAATGGGTGTCGCCCTCGAAGTACAGCACCGTGTCCACCATGTGCTCCAGCACCCGGGGTCCCGCCAGCGCGCCCTCCTTGGTGACATGGCCGACCAGCACGATGCAGGTGCCGCCGGCCTTTGCCGCCCGCGTCAGGTGCGCCGCGCACTCGCGCACCTGCGCCACAGAACCCGGCGCGGACGTGAGCTGCTCCGAGTACATGGTCTGGATCGAGTCGATCACCGCCACCGCCGGCTGGTGGGCGGCCAGCGTCGCCAGGATCTTCTCCAGCTGGATCTCGGCCAGCACCTTCACCTGCGATCGGTCCAGTCCGAGCCGGCGCGAACGCAGCGCGACCTGGGCGCCGGATTCCTCGCCGGTCACGTACAGGGTCGGAACCCCGCCGCGCTGCATGCCGTCCAGCGCCTGCAGCAACAGGGTCGACTTGCCGATGCCGGGATCGCCGCCGATCAGCACCACACCGCCTTCGACGATGCCGCCGCCCAGCACCCGGTCCAGCTCGCCGATGCCGGTCGGCGTGCGGTCGACTTCGCTGGCCTCGATGTCGGCCAGCGCCGCCACAGCCGAAGTCCTGGCCAGCGAGGCGCACCGGTTCTTCGCGGGGGCGCTGCTCTCGGCAACGGTCTCGATCAGAGTGTTCCAGGCCTCGCACTGCGGACAACGGCCGAGCCAGCGCGGGCTGGTGCCGCCGCACTCGGTGCAGGAGAAGCTGGTTTTTTCCTTGGCCATGGCGCCAGTGTAGGCAGTGCGCGGCGGCGGCTGATGGAGCTGGACCAACGCGGCTGAGCCGCGGTGTCCTGAAGCAGGCCGGAGTGTCCCTGCTGGTGGGAGAACCCCGGTTGACGCCACACTCGGCTCATTTAATATATTAAATAATCAGTGCGACCCCTCCAGCCATCGATCCGCCATGAGTCCGACCTTCGTCCACCGCAACCTGCCGCGCCTGCTGCTGCAAGCGCGCGAATCGGTGATGGCCCACACCCGGCCCAGCCTGCGCGAGCACGGCTTGTCGGACCAGCAATGGCGGGTGCTGCGGGTGCTGGGCGAGCACGGCACGGTGGAGACGGGACGGGTCGCCCGCGAAGCTTTCATCCTCGGGCCCAGCCTGACGGGCGTGTTGGCGCGGATGGAGCGAGACGGGCTGGTGCGGCGTGCCAAGGATCCGGGCGACCAGCGGCGCAGCGTCGTCGAGGCCACGTCCAGAGGCCTGGAGCTGGTGGAGAAACTGTCGCTGACGATCGAGGCCCATTACGGCTGGATGGAAAAGTCGCTGGGCAAGCAGAAATTGGCCGAGCTCTACGTGCTGCTCGACGCTGTGATCGAACTGGAACGAACGTGAATGCACTGACCGGCGCCGCAGCGCCAGCCCCGAGCCGGGGTGCCCTTTTCAATGGAATGGTCTACGGCACGCTGCTGAATTTCCGCAGCGAAGCCGAGGCCTGGGCGCCGAAAATGAACGAGGCGCCGTACAAGACGCCGCCGAAAGCCCCGGTGCTGTACATCAAACCGGCGAATACCTGGAGCCCCGACGGCGCCAGGATCCCGGTGCCGGCCAACGCGCCGCAGGTCGAGATCGGCGCCACCATCGCGATGGTGATGAAAGCGCCTGGCCAGGTCGCCGGCTGGCGGCTGATGAACGACCTGTCGCTGCCGCACGCCAGCCTGTTCCGGCCGCCGGTGAAGTTCAAGTGCCTGGACGGCTTCCTCGGCATCGGCAGCATGCAGGTCGCCGACGGCGCCGCTGTCGATCCCTCGACCTTCACCCTGGAACTGCGCATCAATGGCGAACTGAAGCAGACGGTTCGCTTCAGCGAGCTGGTGCGCGATGCGAAGCAACTGCTGGCCGACGTGTCGGAGTTCATGACGCTCGGCGCCGGCGACGCGCTGATGCTCGGGTGCGACGTCCTGAAGGAAGGCGGCCGGCCGCTGGCCAAGGTCGGCGACCGCATCGACATCAGTGCGCCGGGCTTTGGTACGCTGACCAACACACTGGTGGCAGAGGCTGAATTTTCATGAAGCACGCCCGCATTCGCTACCAGGGTGCCGTCCATGAGGCGACGGAGCGCAACGGAAAGCTGTTGCTGATCGACGCAACCTTGCTGTCCTTCGACGCCGTCACCTGGCTCCCGCCGCTGGCGCCGACACCTCGGCCCCGCACGATCTTCGCCCTGGGCCTGAACTACGCCGACCATGCCAAGGAGCTGGAATTCAAGGCGCCGGAAGAGCCGCTGGTGTTCCTCAAGAGCCAAAGTGCGCTGGTCGGGCATCGGCAACAAACGA
>JAJAZH010000106.1 GCA_026785815.1 Ramlibacter sp.
GGACGGCGCCGACCTGCCAGGGGTCGGCCGCAGCCGCTGTGGATGAAACGATGGTCATTGGATTTTCCTTGTCAGCCGCCCACGATGGGCTGGAACAGGAGCACCGCGTCGCCGTCCTGCAGCACGCGGGTCTCGCGTTGGCCGCGCGCCACGAACAGGCCGTTGACCGCGGTCGACACCTTGTTCGGCATATGGCCGAGCGTGATGACCAGTGTGGCCAGCGTCGTGTCGGCCGGCACCGGATGCGGCTTGCCGTCGAGCGAGAGCGTGATTGTGATCGCGATCGTCGGCCGGGGCTCACCCATGGATCGGCTCCGGGTTGGAGCTTGCTGCCCGGTCCGGCTGCGGTGCCAGGCCGCATTCGCGCAGAGCGTCTTCGACCAGCGCGGGCGCGATCAGCCAGCCATGGCGGAACAGACCGTTGATGCGAACCCGGCCCGCCGACACCTCCACATGCGGTTCGTTGTCCGGCAGCGCCGGCCGCAAGTTGACGTCGAGCCGGTGGATTCGCGCTTCGGCCAGCGCGGGCAGCACGCTGTGCGCCGCCGACATCAATTCGACCGCGCTGCGCACCGACACCGGCGAGCGGTCTTCGCTCTCGATCTCGCTGGCGCCGACCAGCACGATGTCGCCCGGTCGCGGCACCAGGTAGACCCGGTGCCGGGGATGCAGCAGCCGCACCGGACGCGTCAGGCCGTGGCCGGGCGCGTGCAGCCAGGCGGTTTCGCCGCGAACGCCGCGAACCGGCACCTCAGGTCGGCTGCCGGTGCCGCGCACGTCGAATACAAGGTCGAAGCGCTGCTGCGACCCATCGTCGAGTGCGAGCGAACCGGCATCGACCCGCGTGACGCGCCGTCTCCAGTTCCAGTGCACGTCAATCGCTTCGGCGTGCAGTGACTGCATCGCGCCGATCGGGTCGATCTGCGCCTCGCCAGGCAACAGCCACGCATGCGCGGCGCCCTGCAGGGCCGGCTCCAGCTGCGCCAGCTCGGCCGGCGTCAACGGCAGCGCCGCAGGAGTTCCTGCCGGGGCGGACGCGAATCGGGCCAGCACCCGTTGCGCCGCGCCAAGATCGCTGCGATGGGCCAGCAGCAGGCTGCCGTCGGCGCGAAAGTGCGCTGGCGTGGCCATGCGCGACACGATGTCGCGCCACAGCGCGATCGAACGCCACCCCAGCTGCGCCACCTGCGGCGAGCTGGTGTCGAGTTCCGCCAGCGGGCTGAGCATTCCGGCGGCGCTGAAGCCGGCGGCTTGCCGGCCATCGAACGCCGGCGCCGCGGAGCCCGCAGGATCGAACACGCTCACCCGGTGCCCGGCGCGGCCGAGTTGCCACGCGAGCAGGCGGCCCAGCAGACCGGCGCCGGCGATCCCGATCGTCAACGCTGCGCTGGCAGCGACGCCCCGGTCGTGCTGCGTGGATGGGGCCAGATTCATTTCATCACCAGCCCACCGTCGACGAACAGCACCTGGCCGGTCATGAAACGGCTCCAGTCCGACGCCAGGAACAGCACCGGCCCGGCGACGTCCTGGGGCCGGGCGATGCGTCTCAAAGGCGTCGCGGCGATCAGCGACTCCCGGAATTCCTCGCGCGTCGCGCTGCTGCCCTGCGTCGGGTGCACCAGGCCCGGGGCCACGCAATTGACGCGGATGCCGAGCGGCCCCAGTTCCGCGGCCAGGTTGCGGCTGAAACCCACCAGCGCCGATTTCGCGGTGGTGTAGTCGTGGTACGGAATCACCGGCCGCTCGACCAGGTCGCTGACCAGGTTCACGATGCAGCCCTGCGCACGCTGTTTGAAGTGCGGCAGCAGGGCCCGGCAGACGTTGTAGGCGCCGCCGACGGCGCCGTCGAACTGCGCCTGGTAGTCGGACCAGGGCAGGTCGCTGAACAAGGTGCGGCGCTGCGGATCGAAGGCGTAGGGACGCAGGGCGTTGTTGACCACCACGTCGATGCGGCCCATCTCGGCCAGCGCCTGCTCCACCATGGCCTGCACCGCCGGCGCCGAGCCGACGTCGGCTGGCACCGCCCAGGCATCGCCACCGGCAGCCTTGCAATGCGCCACGACCTCGCTGGCAGCGGCTTCGTTGCTCAGGTAGTTCACGATCACGGCAGCGCCTTCGGCCGCGAATGCTTGCGCAATCGCCGCGCCGATGCCGCGGCTGGCGCCGGTCACGAGCACCACCTTGCCGTCGAAGTTCATGCGGGTGCCACTTCTATTTCGGCGGCAGCAGGTCGGCGCCGACCACGGCGGAAACCTTGATCTCGCGCTCGATCAGGCCGAGCTTGCGATAGGCGTCGGCCGCCTTCTGCAGCGAGTCGAGATCGAACGCGCCCAGGCCGCTGCGGCGCGTGGTCTCCGACACGGTCGCCGCGTTGCGCAGGCGGATCACCTCGAGGTTGATCGCCCGGTCGCTGCCATCGATCGCGTGCTTCACCGCCAGTGTCGCGGCCTCTTCGGGGTTGGCGATCATCCAGGCCGCGCTGTCCCGGTAGGCCTTCAGGAAGCGCCGCAGCACCGCCTTCTTCTGCTGGTAGACCGGCTCGCGCACCACGAACAGGTCGCTCGACACGTTCAGGTAATCGCGCACTTCCATCACATCGACGTCGCCGACGCCCTTGCGCCGGCCGACCAGCAGGCCGGTGTCGGTGGCCGCGGTCGCGTCGACCTGGCCTTGCAGCAGCGGCGCGAAGTTCAGCAGCCCGGTGACGACGATGGTGACATCGGATTCGGCCAGGCCGGCCTGGTGCAGCAACACCAGCAGGTTCTGGCGGGTGCCGCTCGACAGGCTGTAGACGCCGATCTTCTTGCCCTTGAGGTCGGCCGGCCGCTTGATGTTGCTGGACTTGAGCGACACCACGCTGAACACGTTCTGCGGGTAGATGTCGTAGATCGCGCGCAGCTTCTCACCCTTGTCCAGCGCCGTGAACAGCGAGCCGGGATCGGTGAAGGCGACGTCCGCCTGGCCGGTGAGGATGTTGCGGATCGCGTCGCCGCCGCCGGCTCCCGACACATAGGCCAGGTCGATGCCGTTGGCTTTGAAGAAACCTTTGTCGGGCTCGGCCAGCAGGTGCGTGATCTCGCTGATCGGCTTGCTCCATCCGGCCACGGTCAGCTTGTCCAGCGGCGGGCCGGCCGCCATCGCGACGGGCGCGCCCGCCAGTCCGAGCAGCGCGCCGGTGGTCAGCAACGCCGTCCGGCGCGAGATGTGATGGTTCATTTTTGGGCCTTTCATGAGAGTCGGGTATAGGGCAGGAGCAAGCGCCTCTCGAGCGCGACCGCCAGTTGGTACAGCAGCATGCCGAGCGCGGCGATCAGCACCAGCACGGCAAACATCAGCGGCGTATCCATCATTCCCTGCGAGGCGATGATCAGGGCACCGAGCCCCTGGCTGGCGCCGATGAATTCGCCCACCACCGCGCCGACCAGCGCCAGCACCACCGCCACCCGCAGGCCGGCCAGGATGCCGGGCAGGCCGGACGGCAGCTTCAGTCGCCACAGGGTCTGGCGCCGGGTCGCGCCCAGCATCCGGAACAGCTCCAGCCGCTGCGGGTCGACCTGCCGCAGCGCGGTCACGGTGTTTTCCATCAGCGGGAAAAAGCAGATCAGGGCCGTGATCACAATCGTCGACGTCATGCCGAAACCGAACCACACGATGAACAGCGGCATCAACGCCAGCTTGGGGATCACCTGGCTGACCACGATGTAAGGCTTGAGCAGGCGGTCGAGCAGCGGCGATTCGGCCATCAGGACGCCGCTGCCGAAACCGGCCAGGCATCCGAGCAACAGGCCCAGCACCAGTTCGATGCTGGTGGCACGCAGGTGCGGCCACAGGTAGCCGCTGGCCAGGCCGTTCCAGAGCGAGCGGGCGATCGCCGAGGGCGCCGGCAGCACCAGGGCGGACACGCCGGAGGCGCGCGACCCCAGCTCCCACGCGCCCAGCAGGCCGATCAGCAGCGCGACCGAAGCGATCCGGGTGGAGCTGGGCGACAGTGTCATGCGGTGGCCAGGTCCATGGCAGCCCGCACCCGCTCGCAGTGGCGATTGAAGCTGGCGCCGTAGCGCAACGCCGGCAGCCGCGGCTTGCCGACATCGACTTCCATGTTTTCGACGATGCGGCCGCGGTCCATCACTGCGACGCGGTCCCCGAGGTACACGGCTTCGGCGATGTCGTGCGTCACGAACAGCACCGTGGTGCGGCGCAGGCTGCACATCTGCAGCAGGTCGTCCTGCAATTCGCCGCGCGTGATCGCATCCAGCGCCGCGAACGGCTCGTCCATCAGCAACAGGGCGGGCTCCAGCACCAGGGCCCGGGCCAGGGCCACCCGGCTTTGCTGGCCGCCCGACAGCTGGCGCGGAAAATGGCCCGAATAGTCCGCCAGTCCGAGCAGCTCCAGCAGTTGCCTGGCCTGGTCGATTTCCTCGGGCGTCGGCGGATGCTGAAGCGACACCGGCAGCAGCACGTTGTCGATCACGCGATGCCAGTCGAGCAGCGTCGGTGACTGGAACACGAAGCCCAGCTGCGGTCCCGGCGCAAGCAATTGCCGTCCGCGCAGGCGAATGCGGCCGGTGTCGGGCTGCAGCAGGCCCGCCGCCAGCTTGAGCAAGGTGGTCTTGCCGCAGCCGCTGCGCCCGACCAGGCAATGGAACTCGCCTTCGTCGATGCGCCAGTCGACCGCGCGCACCACCGGCGGCCAGCCCGGATAGGTGAAGCTCACGTTGTCGATGTCGAGAAAGCTCAAGGGCGATTCCTAATCCGCGTAAGGGGCCAGCCGGTCGGCGGCGAGCTCGGCCGACTGCTCGATCTTGACCATCCGCACCAGGTCCAGCAGGTTGAAGCGGCCGTCGTGATGCCAGCCGGCCTCCGGTGACGTCATGGCGCCGAGGGCGGCGATGCGAGTCGCCCCCGCGGCGCCTAGCAACTGCGACAGCTGAAACAGGCGCGCTGGCGCGACCGCCAGGCCGGCGGTCTGCAGGTAAGCGCGGCTGGCTCCGAGCTGCGGGACCACGTCTTCCAGCGCATCGACCGCCACCACCTCGATGCTGCGGTTCAGCGCCGTCGGAGCCAGCGGGCGCAGTCGCTCCGAATACGCCACGCCCCAGGCCGCGTCGGCGTCGCCGATCAAGCCGCCGGCGTCTGAAGACAGCGAATGCAGCGCGCGCTGTTGCCGCCAGCCGGCGACAGCGGCGGCGTCTTCCAGCGCGAGCGGCCGGCGCGGGAAGCGGTGCTGCAGGTTGGCAAGCTCGCTGGCGAGGTGTTGCGCGAACTCGCGCGGCGAGACCGGGCCGCCCCGTTCGACATAGAACACATGCGGCGAATAGCAGCCCTGCTGGTCGTAGCGCGTCACGTCGTGGGCCGCCAGGCGCGCGGTCGCCGGCGCGCGCAGCGTGTCGAGGGCTTCCCGGCCCACCAGGGCGAAGCCCAGCTTGTGGCCGAACGGCAGCAAGCGGGTCGTCACCGGCAGCTGCCGGCGGATCGCGTCCAGCGCATCGTTGCCGCCGTAAGCCAGTACCGTATCGGCCTCGGCAAAGAGCGTCGCCGCCTGGGCCTCGTCGCCGCCTTTCCACCAGACCACGGCCAGGCAATCGGCCAGCGGCGGGTGCACCTCGGCCAGCAGGCGCGCGAACAGGCCGGCAAAGACCGGTTCCGAACTCGCGAGTTTTCCGACGCTGCCGGCCTTGACCAGCAAGCCGCAGACCAGGCTCCACAAGGCGAGCGCGGGCACGTTGCCAGCCCAGCTGTGCACCAGCAGTTCGGGTCCGAACGCTTTTGCCAGGCCGCCCTTGGGACGCGGCTGGAATTCGTCCAGCATCTTCGGGTTCGCGAAGTCCTCGGCGACGAAGCGCTGCAGCTGCGGCGCTCGGAACGTCTTGAACAACGAGGTCAGCCCCAGCCGCACCATTTCCGCGTCGTACCCGGTGACGATGGGCAGCAACTGATCGCACTGCTGGCGGTACGGGTCGGACGGATCGAGCAGGCGGGCGATTGCGGTATCCACCACCGCCACGATCTGCGACACCGTCATGGTTTTCAGGTGCAGCCGGCTGGCCTGGCGGACCCGGCCGGCGAGTTGCCTGGTCTGCTCGGGCGTCAGGACCGGCAGCGCGACTTCCAGCCGCTTGCCAGCCGACTCGAAGACGAGCGTCTGGAATTGCAGCTGCGCTGTGGCGAGGCCTGGCAGGTAACCGGCAACGGCGTGCAGCGTGGTCATGCGGCGGCGGCCCGGATGAATTCCTCGACCGCCAGCGAGCAGCCTCGTGCCTGCGCGCCATCGGCCCGACCGAGCAGCAGGAAGCCGCCCGGCACGGTGACACCGACGTCCTCGGTCAGGATGGTGGTCACCGAGTTGAAGTTGGCCAGGTCGCAGTGGACCAGGATGCCGCGCTCGCCTGGCGCGACCTCGCGGCCGGTCAGCGGATCGACCACGCGCGAGCGGATCCAGTGCGGCCCGGACTTCACCGACGGGACCGTCGCATTGCCGGCGTCGTAGAACTGCGTGCTCAGCTCCGTCATGCCGTACATGTTGATGCACAGGGCTCGCTCAACGCCAAGCGCCGCCGACAGCGTCTGGTAGAAATTCTCCAGCGGCAGTTCGCGCGACTGCCCCTTGTAGCCGCCGGTGTCCAGCACCCGGCTGCCGGCGGGCAGGCGAACCGACAGCTCGCGCTGCCGCAGTGCGTCGAGCAGGTGCACGAAGCTGGCGCTGGCGCCGAGCAGCGCCAGCGGCGTTGCGCTGTGCGCGGCCCGTTCCAGCGCTGCGCAGGCCGCGTCGGCGTCCAGGCCATCTGGCCCGACCAGAGAGGCGCTGTCCGCCGTGCCGAATTCCCGCACCGCGAGCGCCAGGTAATGGGCCAGCGACGAGTTGGGCAGCGCGACCTCGTCCGGAAACAGGATGCCCATTCGCATCCTGGACTGGCCCTGCATGAAGCGGTGCGCGAAATTGCGCGTCATCGAACTGTCGTACACCGCCAGCGTCGGGTGATGGTGCCGGCCCTTCAGCTCGCTGCGCGTGGTGCCAGAGGTCATGAACACGCGATCCGAGCTTGCCGGAGCCGCACAACGCAATTCCAGTTCCTTGAAGGCGTCGATCGGCACGGCCGGGATGTCGCTCCAGCGCCTGACGTTGCGCAGCGTCAGGCCGCGCTGCTGGCAGAACCGGCGCAGAGGCGGGTTGTGAGTGAACTGGTACGCGAACAGCTGCAGCGCCAGCCGGTCGAACTGCTCGTCGCTGGCGCTGTCCTGCGCAATGAACGCCAGGACAGCGGAGACGATCTCGCCGGCGGTCATGACTGCTGGGGGATTCGTCATTCAGTGCAGCGGCTGGAGCCGCATCGGCTCGGGCGCGTGGCTGTGGTTCAACGGTCCGCTGCCATGACCGGTTCGCACCTGTGCGCCGGCTTCGAGCGCGCGGCGGACGTAAGCGCGGGCCATCTCGACCGCCTCAAACAAGCTCGACCCCAGCGCAAGGTTCGCGGCGATGGCGCTGGAGAGCGTGCAGCCGGTGCCGTGGGTATTGGCGGTCGGGATCCGCGCCGCGCGCATCCAGAGGGCGCCATCCGATGTCAGCAGCAGGTCGCTCACCGTGTCGCTCGCCAGATGGCCGCCCTTGAGCAGCACGGCCGGCGCGCCCATCGCCAGCAATTGCCTGGCAGCGGTTTCCATCCCGGCTTCATCGTGGATCGGCCGGCCGACCAGCAGCGCCGCTTCATCGAGGTTCGGCGTGATGAGTATGGAGCGCCGGAACAAGTCGCTGACCAGCACCGACTGCGCCGAATCGTCGATCAGCCGGGCCCCGCTGGTCGACATCATCACCGGGTCCAGCACCACGCAGCGCAGTTGATGGCGGTCCAGGGCGGCGGCGACCGCGCGCACCACGTCGGCCGAATGCAGCATCCCGATCTTCACCGCATCGACGCCGATGTCCTCGACCACGGCGTCGATCTGGTCGCGCAGCATGTCGGTGGGCACGCTGTGGATGGAACGCACGCCCACGCTGTTCTGCGCTGTCAGCGCGGTGATGGCCGTCATCCCGTAGCAGCCGAGCGCGGCGATGGTTTTCAGGTCGGCCTGGATGCCCGCGCCGCCGCCGCTGTCGGAGCCGGCAATCGACAGCACGCGCGGGTATCCGAAAGCATGCGCAGGCGCAGCGCGCGTGCCTGCGCGTGCTGGCGTCGCTGCCGGTTCGGCGGGAGTGCTGTTCATCTCAAGATTCCTTCGTGACCGTGAAACGGGTGCTCCGAAGGCCACTTCGACCACGGAAACGGATGCCGAAGGTCAAAGTGATGGCTCTTCTTCCGCCGGTATGAACCGGTTCAAGTTCGCGGGTTTGAATCTCAGCACGCCTGTGCACCCCGGAGCGGGACTGATTTTACCTCCGTTCTGCGGACTGTCGGCGGCAGGGACTTCAACCGGACTCCGGCCCGGCGCTAGCGGGCCGCCAGGACAACAGCGCCACGGGCCCCGCGACCACCGGGGCCCTGTGATGCGCCACGCGGCCGGTCCGCAGGATGGCAAAGGCTTGCTCAGCTTGCAGACAGCGCGTGAAGCATCTCCAGAACGCCCGGCGTCAGTTCACGCACGCGCTCGACGATTGGCGTTGGCTGAGCGCCAGTGTCTCTTTGCTTCATGCAAAGGTCCGGGTCGACATTTTCGGAAAACTGATCGCATGCCCGGCGACTGCGACGTTCCGTGGTCGCGACGGACCGTGACCGCCCATGTGCACAATCGGCCCCGATGAGCAAGCAAGTCCTGATCGCCGGCGCTGGCATGGGCGGCCTGTCCGCCGCCATTGCCGCCGCACGCGCCGGCTGGCAGCCGCTCGTGCTGGAGCAGGCAAGCGAATTCAACGAAGCCGGCGCCGGCATCCAGCTCGGTCCCAACGCGACGCGGATTCTGCAGTCATGGGACCTCGGCGCGGCGCTGGCGCGGGTGGCATCCTTTCCACCCCGGCTGATGGTGCGCAGCGCCGGCAACGGCGAGGTGCTGGCCCAGATGCCGCTCGGCGAGGCGGTCGGTGGGCGTTATGGAGCGCCGTATGCCACGCTGCATCGCGCCGACCTGCATCGGCTGCTGCTCGAGGGCGCGAGCAGCGCCGGGGTCGAAGTCATGCTGGGTTGCGCCGTGCGGCAGGTGCGGGAGGCCGCAGAGGCGGTGGCGGTCGTCACGGCTGATGGCCATGAGCTTGCGGGCGCTGCGCTGGTGGGCGCGGACGGCCTGTGGAGCCGGGTCCGGCAGCAGCTCTGGAGCGACAGCGAGCCGGTGCCGACCGGGCACCTCGCTTACCGGACGCTGCTCGACCAGCAGGAATTGCCACCGTCCCTTCGCAGCCCCGACGTCACCGTCTGGCTCGGCCCGCAACTGCATGTGGTGACCTATCCGGTCCATCTGGGCGAGTGGCTGAACGTGGTGGCCATCGTCCATGGTTCGCTGCCGGGCGACCCACAGGCCTGGGACCAGTCGGCGGCCGGCGCTGACTTGCAGCTGGCCCTCGGCCCGACCTGCGCGGGCTTGCGCGAGCTGGTGCAGGCCGCCGGGGCGTGGCGCCTGTGGGTGCTGCATGAGCGGCCGCCGATCAGGGGTGCGCAGGCGATGGCGCACGGCCGGGTGGCGCTGCTGGGCGACGCCGCGCATCCGATGCGGCCTTACCTGGCGCAAGGGGCGGGCATGGCCATCGAGGATGCGCAGGAGCTGGGTCGCTGCCTGGCCGTGCCGGCCCCGGGCGTTACCGACACGGCCACCGCGCTCAGGCGCTATGCGCTCAACCGCTGGGAGCGCTGTGCCCGGGTTCAGCGCCAGGCCGAGCGCAACGGCCGCATCTTCCACGCGACCGGGCCGGTGCAGTGGGGCCGCGACCTGTCGCTGCGTCTGTTGGGGGAGCGGCTGCTGGACCAGCCCTGGCTGTATCGGTGAGGTGGAAGAAACTCATGTCCGACCCGGTCTTTGCACTCGTGGATTGCGGCTCGGGGGCCGCAATGACGGGGCGCGCGACAGGCAATGACAGGGGACGCTCCAGGCAATGACAGGGGACGCTACAGGCAATGACAGGGGACCCTAGAGACTGGTGCGCAGTTTCCAGATCTCGGGGAACAGCACCACGTCGAGCATCTGCCGCAGGTAGCCGACGCCGCTGGTGCCACCGGTGCCGCGCTTGAAGCCGATGATCCGTTCGACAGTCGTGACATGGCGAAAGCGCCAGAGCCGGAACGCGTCTTCCAGGTCGGTCAGTTCCTCGCCCAGCTGGTACAGATCGAAGTACTGGCTGGTGTCGCGGTAGACGATCAGCCAGGCCTGCTCCACCGCATCGCTTTCGGCGTAGGGCTGGGTCCAGTCGCGCTCGACATGGTCCGGCGGCACCGGCAGGCCGCGCCGGGCCAGCAGCCGCAGCGA
>JAJAZH010000107.1 GCA_026785815.1 Ramlibacter sp.
AGACCGGAGATGGAGATAATCGCGTCCTTCATGTGGGCGCGAGGGTACCCGAAAACGCCGAGCGGCAAGCTCAGGACTGAGCCGGGCAGCGGCGAAGCCGGATCTCGTCCGGCGTCACGGCGGCTTTGCGATCAGAAGAATCAGTTCGGGCCGTCGCCGTTGTTGGTGGTGGAGCCAGATATGCCGCTGGAACCGGTCATCGGGCCGCCGGACATTCCGGAACAGGCGCAGAGCAGGGCCACGACAGCGGCGATGGAGACGAGTTTGAACATGATCGGTTTCTTTCTTGAGGCCGCCGAGACATCCGGCGACCGTGGAGGAGCACGAAAAGCAGTGCCTTGAATGGAGCACGAATGCCCAGGCGTTTCGGTTTGTCGGCGCACGCTCCGTGAGCGCGTCGGTGAAGGTCATCCAAGCCGGGATGGCAACCTTGTTCACTGCCTTCCTGGCGCTGGGCGGATGGATTGCAACTACGCGACCGACCAGATGCTGCTGGAGCTGCGGGGCCGATGAAGCTCGCCGGCGAGTCAAACCAACATCATCGGGTCGTGAAGGGCGCCTGGTAGGGCCGGCCGAACGCCACTCCGGCCACCACGGTGCCTGCCGGTCGCAGGAACATCCGGCCGTCGCGGCGGTTGTTGCGCGTGTCGACGAACGACACCGGCCCTTCCACGACCTCCAGCAGCGACAAGTCGGCCGGCGCACCGACCTGCAACGTGCCGTGCTTCGGGATGCGCCCGATCACCCGTGCCGGTGTCGAGGTGGCCATCGTGACGACTTCGGGCAACGAAAATCCCAGGCCGATCAACTTGCTCATCACCCACGGCAGGTAAGGCATGCCGGGCGTGTTGCCCGAAAACACGTGAATGTCGGAAGAAATCGTGTCGGGCGGGCATCCTTGCGCGATCGCGGCTTCGGCGATCGTGTAGTCGAAGCTTCCGCCACCGTGGCCAATGTCGAAGATCACGCCGCGCCTCTTGGCGGCCAGCGCCGCCGGCAGCAGCCTGCCGTTCTGGACGATGTTGGTGCCTTCGCCGGCGATGTTGGGCGCGCCCGAATAGCAATGGGTCAGCACATCGCCCGGCCGCATCAGGTCCAGGATCTGCGACATCAGCGCGGCATCCGCGACGCCGCCGATATGGACCATCACCTTGGCCGGCACACCCGATGCGACGCAGGCAGCGATCGCACGCCGAAGCGGCTCCAGCCCATGCCGGGCGATCACGTTTTCGCTCATGCGAACCTTCACGCCCAGCACCATGTCGGCGTTCTCGGCCACGGCGCGTGCCGCCACGTCCACCTGGGCGTAGTCGATGTTGTACAGCTCCGGCACCGGAAAGCCCGCCAGCCCCGCAACGGCGATATGCACGAAAGCGAACTGGCGCGTACGCGAGGCCGGCACCACGAAGCGCCGGAACGCCGCGAAATTGTTGGCGCCCGCGTCCCCGGCCGACACAACGGTGGTCGTGCACTGGTGCGCGACGAGTTCGTCGGCTGGAATGCCGATGGCGGAGCCGTACGCGAAGGTATGGCAATGCAGATCGATCAGACCGGGCGTGACCAGTTTTCCGCCAGCGTCCATCACCCGCAGCGCCCGGTTTTCGGGGATGGCCGGATCGATCGATTCGATCAACCCGTAACGAATGCCGATGTCGCGCTTGCCCGCCAGGCCCTGGCTCGGATCGAGAAGGTTGGCGTTGCGGATCAGCAGGTCGAACTTGTCGTTGGGTCCCATCGCCGACCTCGCGGATCCCGCGACCGTGGCCAGCATGGCCAGCGAGGCCCCCGCCCTGATCACCTCGCGCCGGGAATATTCAGTCATGACGTTCTCCTTTGTTGCTGGATCGGACGACGCACTGTCTCCCCTTGGCGGCGTCGTGTCAACGGGCGCAATCCGGTATCAGTCGAACATGTCCGGCTGCGTCGCCGCCAGTTGCGCCCAGATCGGCTGAAAGTGCAGCCAGCCGATGTACTCGCTACCCACATGCTCGCGGCTGTAGCGCGCCTTGTCCGGCGGCACCAGCTTGGGCGTCGCGCCGGTGGCGTCGATCATCAGCTGCTGCTGGCAGCAACGCTCCAGCGCGATGAACCAGAAGGCGGCGGCCTCGATGCTGTGCCGGCTGCACGTCAGCAGCCCATGGTTCTGGTGAATGGCGGCCTTCACGCCCTTGAAGTGCCTTGCAATGCCGGTTGCGGCACCGGCCTCGACCGCCACCTTTCCGCCCTCGTCGGTGATGACGACGTGGTCCTCGAAGAACACCGCAGCGTCCTGCGTGATCGGCTCCAGTTTCTTGCCCAGCGCGGCGAAGGCCACGCCGTAGACCGTGTGCGCATGGCACATGGCGACGATGTCGGGATGGGCTTCATGCACGGCCGCGTGCAGCACGAAGCCGGCGCGATTGATGGCGTAGTCGCCCTCGACCACCTTGCCGCTGTGATCGGCCAGGATCAGGTTCGACAGCTTGACCTGCGAGAAGTGCACGGCCATCGGGTTGGTCCAGTACAGGTGCGGATGCTCCGGGTCACGCACCGTCAGGTGGCCGGCGAACCCGTAATCCAGCGAATTCAGCGCAAAGGCGCGACAGGCCGCGACCAAACGTTCCTGGCGATGCCGACGCTCCTGCGCGTGGCTCGCGAAGCTGGGGAGCTCCGGAAACTTCAGGCCCGGCTGTTCGGGCTGGTAGATCGAAACGCGTTTGACTTTGTCGAGCATGGTTTTCTCCTTGACGGGGGCGAGCGACGATCGTATTCGCCTCCTCGAACCGGGTCCAGCGATGGCGTGTCGGCTGACAGACAGCCGGCCCGGGCGCCGCTTCAATGCTGCTTTATCCAGCAGGAGTCAAGTCATGTCCCAGCAAGCCAGGATTCGCGGCGAGGTCTGCTTTCGGGCCGGTGACGGCCCCCTGATTCCGATTCCCGACGGTCCGGTCGAAATCGACCTGGCCGCGGACAGCGTGACGCTGGGCTGGACCGAAAGCGACGGCAGCCCCAATTCGGCGGCCATTCCGCTGGACGAGTACCAGCGCTACGTCAAGGAGGGCAAGATCAAGCTCGTCAACGCCTGAGCCAGGTGGTGCGTTGTAACTGGGCCGACCCACAGGGCCGTACAGTCAACTCAACCACCTCGGAAATCCACATGACCAAGCTCCTCGCTCTCCTGGCCGCCACTTTCTTCACCGCTTCAGCCTTCGCCGCCGCCCACGTCGGCGCGCCGATGACCGCTCCGGCAGCCAAGCCCGCTGCCACCGCTGCTGCCAAGACCGAAATGAAGGCCGACGCCAAGGCCGAAGAGAAGGCTGCCAAGGCCCAGGCCGCTGCCGACAAGAAGAAGGCTCGCGCTGAAGCCAAGGCTGCCAAGAAGGCCGCTGCCGCCCAGAAGAAGTCGGAAAAAGCCGCTGCCAGCGCCGGCGCCGACAAGAAGATCGCCAACGCCGAAGCCACCAAGGACAAGGCTGTCGCTACCGCCAACGCCAAGGAAGTCAAGGCCGAAGTGAAGGCTGACGTCAAGAAAGAAGCTGCCAAGAAGTAAGCTTCGCGTATCTCAAAAGGCCCGCATCGCGGGCCTTTTTCATTTGTGGCGGCCCGCATCGCGGGCCCTTTTCATTTGTGGCGGCCCGCACGCGGGTCTTTTTCTTTGGCGGCACAGCTTTGCGCCGGCTGCAGTCAGCGGCGGAACTGGCGGACGGCAAAGGCCCAGGTCATGCGCGATGCGTCGGGTCCCTGCGCGTCGCCGTGGGGCTGGCTGGCGGCGCCGCCGCTCCAGGCATGGCCCAACTGGTCCACTTCCACCAGCGTCGCAGCGGTGCCGGTGGCCGACTTGAAGTCGGTCACCGCCATCGCATGCCGCTTGCCGCGCGTCAGGCTTTTGGGCGGCTGCGCACTCGCTCCGGCGGCCTGGGCCCACATCTGTACCGCGGCCAGCCCGTTGCTGGCGCAAACGGTGCGGTCCTTGCCACCGTGAATCACCAGCAACGGCGGCCAGGCGGAATCGGAGGCGGGCTGGTGGACAACGGCTGGCGGTTCAGCCCGAACTGCCTGCGTGCCCCGCATCGCGGCCAATGCCGACAGTGTGGAATGCGCCGTGCCAGGCGGAATGCCGGAATGCATCACGACGGCCTTGAACCGTTCTGGATGCCGGGTGGCCAGCAAGGCCGCCAGGCTGGCGCCAGCTGACAGGCCGGCAACGGCAACGCGCGTGGGGTCCGCGCAATACAGCAGGCAGACCTGCTCGATGGCGTTCATGACCAGCTGGGTTTCGCCACCGGCCCGCCCGCCCCGGGTGTCGTACCAGTTCCAGCATCCCTGCGAATTGGCCAGCCGGTCCTGCTCAGGATAGAGCACCAGGAAGCGCTCGCGCTCCGCGACCCGGTTCATCCGGGTGCTGTCGGCGAAGCTACTGGCGTCCTGTCCACAGCCATGCAGCATCACCAACAGCGGCAGTCGCTCACCGAACTGGGTTCCGGACGGGCGGTACAAGCGATAGCGCCGCGCGCCGGCCCCACCCATGGTCACACCGGCGATCCAGTCGCCCCGCCCGGCCGGCGAGGGGGGCACGAAGGGATTCTTGGCCGCACCGGCAAAGCCGGCTGCCCACAGGCTCTGCGAAGTGACCGCCGCCATGCTGCGGCCCATGGCCCGGCTCCAGGC
>JAJAZH010000108.1 GCA_026785815.1 Ramlibacter sp.
CGGCTCGGGCGTGGCCGACACACCAGTCCCACCGCAGCCTGCACCATGCCAGCCCTCTGCACTGCTTGCGACACCTGTATCCGCAGCGCCTGGCGCAGGACTGGCCAACACCCCTGCTGCCACCTGCGCTGGCCGCCTATGCCGCGGGCGGCGTGATCGCGCTGGAAATGGCGCAGCAGTTGACGAAGGCGGGGCGACGGTGGAACTGCTGGCCATGATTGACACCCTGTCGCCCACGGCCGCCAGGTGCAAGGTTTCCTATTTCACCAAGCTGTGGCTGATGCGGCACTGGTCGCTCGAGTTCGCGCTGGACTGGCCCTCGCGGCGTCGGCGCGGAAAGCTGGCGGACGCCACCTATGCGCAGGCGCTGGAGCGGCTGCGGCGCGGCGAGCCGCTGCCGCCCGAGCTGGTCGAGTTCCACCTGTTCCGCAACTTCGTCGCCGCGCAGGAGCGTGCGGGTAAACCCCAGCCGCCGTGCACGCACAGGCAAGCACATAGTGCGCCCAAGGCAAAGCGTTTCGCTGCCCAGTTGCCTACGATCGAAGATTCAGTGCCCCACCGGGCGCAAAGAGGAAACTCGCCATGGTTCAACCCACACGCCGCAAGATCATCCAGGGAGCAGCCGCCGCTGTTGGCGCGATGTCCGTCGCACCGGGCTTGCTGGCCCAGTCGGCGCCGGTTCGCGTCGGTTACGCCATCGCCCGCACCGGCCCGTGGACCGGCGGCGCGCAGGTCAGCCAGGAGCCGAACTACCTGCTGTGGGCCGAGCAGCAGAACGCCGCCGGCGGCCTGAGCGTGAAGGGCGTCAAGCGCCCGATCGAGCTGATCAGTTCGGACGACCGCAGCGACACCGAGACCGTGGTGCGCACCTACGAGAAGCTGATGGGCAGCGACAAGGTGGACCTGGTGCTCGCGCCGTGGGGCAGCAATGCGAACTTCGCGGTCGCGCCGCTGGCCAACCGCTTCGGCTATCCGTTCCTGGCGCCGACGGCGCTGTCGCGGCGGCTGGTGGAAATGAAGCTGCCGTACTTCTTCCTGCTGCTGCAGCAGCCGGCGCCGATGACCAACGCGCTGGTCGACATGCTCAAGGCCAATGGCGCGAAGACGCTGGCGGTGATTTACGTCGACGACCTGTTCGGGCTGGAGAACTACTCGGCGCTGAAGGTGGCGCTGCAGGGTAGCGGCATCAGCCTGGTGCAGGACACCAGCTATCCAGGCGGCGTCAAGGACCTGTCGCCGGTGCTGCGCTCGATCAGGGACAAGAACCCGGATGCCTTCGTCGGCTTCACCTATCCGCCCGACACCATCCTGGCCAGCAAGCAGGCCAAGGAAGTGGGCCTGAACCCGAAGTTCTTCTACGCGTCGGTCGGCACCGCCTTCCAGTTGTACAAGAACGTGATGACGCCGGCCGGCGCCGAGGGCGTGCTGGGCATGGGCTCGTGGAACAGCAAGAGCAATCCCGCGGCCAAGGCCTACTTCGATGCCCACACCAAGAAGTTCGGCGGCAAGGAGCCGGACCGCTGGGCCAGCGGCGCCTGCTGGGCCGGGATGGAGATCCTGACCGCTGCGGTGAACAAGGTCGGCCTGGACCGCAAGGCGTTGCGTGACTACATCGCCGGCACCACGCACAAGACCATCATGGGCGACATCAGGTTCACCGGCAGCGAGAACACCGCGACGCCCGGCACCGTCAGCCAGTGGCAGAACGGCGAGTTCGAAGTCGTGTGGCCGCAGCAGGTGGCCACCGCGAAGTTGATTCCGGGCAAGCCGGCCTGGAAATAAGCATCCGTCGTCCCCGCGGAGGCGGGGACCCAGGGCGCCCTTGAATGCCCTGGATTCCCGCCTGTGCGGGAATGACGAGCCTGATCCAATGTCCATCACCGCTTGGCTTGAACTGCTGGCTTCCGGCCTGATCACCGGCGGCATCTACGCGCTGGTGGCGCTGGGGCTGAACCTGCAGTACGGGCTGATGCGGATCCTGAACATCGCGCATGGCGAGTTTCTGATGGTCGGGGCTTACCTGACCTGGATGGCCCACACGTCGCTTGGCCTTTCGCCGCTGTTGATGATTCCGGTGTCGTTCCTCGTGCTGATGGCGCTGGGGCTGGTGATCCACTGGCTGTGCTTTCGCCGCCTGACGGCGACCTCGCCCAACCTCGACATCTTCGAGGCCCGTGGGTTGATGGTGGCGTTCGGCCTGATGTTCCTGGTGCAGAACTTCGCCTCCTGGATGTGGGGCGGCGACCTGCGCGGCTACGACTACCTGGCCGAGCCGGTGAAGTTCGGCCAGGCCCAGTTCGCCGGCAACAAGCTGCTGGTGTTCGCGCTGGCGCTGGTGTTCTCCGGGGCGTTGATCGTGCTGCTGCGGATGACGTTGCTGGGCAAGGGCGTTCGGGCGCTGATGCAGTCGCAGGTCGGCGCGCAACTGGTGGGCATCGACACCGGGCGCCTGCACCCGCTGATGTTCGGCATCGGACTGGGCCTGTCGGGCGTGGCCGGGTCGCTGCTGTCGATGGCGTACACCATCTCGCCGGCGATGGGCGAGCCCTACACCGTGACGGCGCTGATCGTCATCACGCTCGGCGGCTTCGGCAGCATGAGCGGCGCGCTGGCCGGCGGATTGCTGCTGGGCGTGATCGAGGCCTTCGGCATGCACTTCAGCAATCCGTCGCTGAAGGCACTGCTGTCGTACACCGTGTTCATCGCCGTGTTGCTGTTGCGGCCCCGCGGCCTGTTCGCCAGGTGAACACATGAACGACCGGCAACGCCTGACGCGCGACCTGCTGGTGCTGTTCGGCCTGACCGGCTGGGCCCTGACCCTGCCTTACTTCGGCAGCGAGTTCATGGTGTCCATGGCGCTGACCTGCCTGATGTATGTGGCCCTGTCCTCGAGCTGGGGCCTGTTCTGCGGCAGCACGCGCTACCTGTCGCTGGCGACTTCGGCCTTCTTCGGCATCGGCGCGTACACCAGCGCCTTGTCGCTCGAAAGCTGCTCCTGGCTGCAGTCGATCGCAATGGGGGCGGGCCTGGCCACCGTGATCGCCGTGGTGATGGGAGCAGCCGTGTTGCACCTGCGCGGCACCTACTTCGCGGTGCTCACCTTCGGCATGACCGAACTGATCCGCCACGCTGTCACCTACTTCGAAAAGCAGGTGACGGGCACCGTCGGCCGCGTGCTCACCGTGGTGCCGGAACGCGACACCATCTACCTCACGGTGCTGGGGCTGGCTGTGCTCACGGTGGCGCTCTCGATCCTGGTCCGTCGCACGCGCTTCGGCCTGGCGCTGATGGGGATCGGGGCCGATGAACAGCGCGCGCAGACGCTGGGCGTCAATACCAGGCTGGTCAAGATCGCCGGCTTCGCGATGACCGCGGCCGTGGCCGGTGCGGTCGGCGCGGCGATGTCGGTGCGCTGGACCTATATCGACCCGCACACCGTGTTCAATCCCTTCATCGGTTTTCAGACCGTGCTGATCGCACTGATTGGCGGTGCCGTCACGCTATGGGGCCCGCTGATCGCGGCCGTCGTGTTCAGCCTGCTGGCGGAGACGCTGCGGCTGAAGGCGCCGCAGGTCTACATGATGTCGCTCGGCCTGCTGCTGATCCTGTCGGTGCTGTACCTGCCCGGCGGCCTGGCCTCGTTGCGCTGGGAGACTTTGCGCGGCTGGTGGCGCGAGACGAAGGAGTGGGGCCGGCTGCGGCGCTACGAGTGGAGCGGCGACAAGGCGCGCGACAAGCAGCGCGCGCGGGAGCGGCGTCGTGTCTAGTATGTCAGCCCCGACGCTTGCCGCTGCGCGTGCTGCGCTGCCCCCCGAGGGGGCTGCGGTCGTCTTGGGGCAGCCCGGCGACGCCCGGATCCTTCTGGAAGCCCGGGACGTCACTGTGCGCTTCGGCGGGCTGGTCGCGGTCGACGCGGTGAGCGCGACTTTCCGCGCCGGCGAGCTGGTCGGCATCATCGGCCCCAACGGCGCCGGCAAGACCACTTTCTTCAACGCCCTCACCGGTGTCACGCCGCCGACCTCGGGCCGGCTGGTCGCGTCGGGGCACGACCTCACCGGCCAGGGGCCGCACCGCTATGCCGCGCACGGACTGGCGCGCACCTTCCAGACGCCGCGCGTGTTCGCGGATATGACGGTGACGGCCAACATCGCCTTCGGCCTGAAGTTCGCCGGCCGCCGGCCGCGCAAATACTGGCTGTGGGGCGACGAGCAGGCCGTGCCGTGGGCGCTGCGCGACGCCGCCAGCATCCTCGCCTTGATCGGCTTGTCCGGCCAGGCCGCGCTGCCGGCGTCGGCGATCACGCCGTCGCAGCAGCGGCTGCTGGAAATCGGCATGGCGCTGGCGACCCGGCCCCGCATGTTGCTGCTGGACGAAGTGGCAGCTGGCCTCACCGAAGCCGAGCTGGAGGAGATGGCGCGATTGATCCGGCGCCTGCGCGACGAACTCGACCTGACGGTGATCTGGATCGAGCATGCCGTCACCACGCTGCTGCGGTACGTCGAGCGGGTCATCGTGCTGCACCAGGGCCGCAAGATCGCCGACGGCCCGCCGGCCGAGGTAGTGCGCGACCCGGAAGTGATCGAGGCTTATCTGGGTGACGAGATGGTTGACGAGGTGTCGGCATGATGTGGCATCAACCGGCGTTCGTCCTGGGGGGCTCGGGCCGTGCGCACCTGAAAGTGGATGGCCTGTCCGCCGGTTATGGACCGATGCTCGTGTTGCGCGACCTGAAGCTGGAGGCGAGGCCTGGCCTCACCGTGATCCTCGGCCCCAACGGCGCCGGCAAGACGACCTTGCTGCGGGCACTGAACGGACTGATTCCCCGCAGCGGTGATGTCCTGCTGGACGGCGACGACCTGCCCGAGAAGACCCACGAGATCGTGAAGGCCGGCGTGGCGCTGGTGCCTGAAGGGCGCCAGCTGTTCCCGCAGATGACGGTCGCCGAGAACCTCGAGCTGGGCGCCTGGCTGGTCGACAAGGGCGAACGCGCTGCGCGCCTGGAGCGCGCGTTCGACAACTTTCCCAAGCTGCGCGAGCGCGCGCAGCAACTGGCCGGCACCATGAGCGGCGGCGAGCAGCAGATGGTGGCCGTGGCCCGCGCCATGATGTGCGCACCGCGCCTGCTGATGCTGGACGAGCCATCGCTGGGCCTGGCGCCGCGCATGGTCGACGAACTGCTCGCCATCGTCCGGCGGATCGCCGACAGCGGTACCACCGTGCTGGTGGTGGAGCAGAACGTCAGGAAGGCGCTGGCCGTGGCAGACCGCGGTTATGTGCTGGAGCGCGGCACGGTCGTGGCCAGCGGCCCGGCCAGGCTGCTGGCGCGCTCCACCGTGGTGCGCGAGGCGTATCTCGGCGCTGCCAGTTCCGACACCACGACGGCGGCCAGCGCTGCCAAACAATCCGGCACCGTTCGGGCTGAGCCTGTCGAAGCCGCGCGAGTCGTTCGGCCAGCGCCGGGCGAACGGATCAACTAAGTCCAAGGAGAGTCCCATGTCCGACCTGTCCATGCTGATCAACGGCCTGAAAGTCACAGCCGAAAAGAACGCGACCTTCGAGCGCCGCAACCCGCTCGACGGCACTGTCGCAACCCGTGCACCGGCCGCGTCGCCGGCCGATGCGGTGATGGCGGTCGAAGCCGCGGCCGAGGCCTTCAAGACCTGGAGCGAGACTGGCCCCGGCGAGCGCCGGATGCTGCTGCTCAAGGCGGCGGAGAAGCTCGAGGCCAAGCTGCCGCAGTTCGCCGAGGCGGTCGCGGCGGAGACCGGCGCCACCGGCATGTGGGCCGGCTTCAACGTGATGCTGGCGGCGGGAATGATCCGCGAGGCCGCTTCGCTCACCACCCAGATGACGGGCGAAGTGATTCCGTCCGATGTGCCGGGCTCGCTGTC
>JAJAZH010000109.1 GCA_026785815.1 Ramlibacter sp.
AAAAGCTGTTTCTGATACTCGAGCGGAACCAACGCATATCGGGCCTCTGTTCTTGTGGTGGGGTGTTCGATAGAAAAATGGTCAGCGGCCCTTGCCGGCCGGAACGTGGACGATCTCGGTGACAGGAAGCAGCTGGGCCTGACCGGTCCGACCGCTTTCGCCAGGCAGCTGCCCCGCGAGCGGACCGGCATTGGCGAACACGGCAGGAACGAAAAGGTGTTGTCCGTCGCCGGTCTTGCGGCGCACGCCATAGGTCAACGACTGCCGCTCTTCGGCGGACAGCTTGCCGATCAGGTTCTTGGTCGCCCAGATGGCGCCGAAGCGCGAGAACGCCGAAGCCTGCGCGGCGTGGTTGAGGGTGCGGGCCAGGGCGGCGAACTCCAGGCCTGCGGCTGACTTGAAGCTGCCGAGCCATTCGTGGCCTTCGTCCAGGCCGACGTTCATGTAGAGCTCGGTGCTCCAGGCCTTGCGCAGCTGCCACTCCTTGCTGACCCGGCGCATGGCCGTTTTCATCTCGTGGGCGGCGACCAGCGCGTTCCACAGGTGGCTGCCAGCCGGCACGGGCAGGAAGCAGCCGACCATGCCGTCAGCCGGATGCTTGCCGTGCGTGCCCGAGTGGCGTTTGAAGATCGGGTCGACGGTCGACCAGATATGGCTGATCAGCTCGAAGTACTCCTGGGCCGGCAGTTCGGACCAAATCCGTTCGGAGTGCTGCAATTCGGCGACCAGGATTGCGACCTCGGTCAGCGCCGGCAACCGCCTGCGCTCGGCGTCGGCAGGGGACGCCAACATCGCTGCCGCGGCGGCGGACCCTAGCGGGACGACACGCATTAAGGACGGTTCGTCGGCGATGGCGGGGCCGGCGCTGGAAACGTTTTCGGAGACCACCGGTCCCGGCAGCGGGGCGCCGTAATGCGCGGCGATCCTGGTCATGCTCCAGCCCTCTTTTTTCAGGCGCTGGATCTCCTCGATGCGAGCCAGGGTCTCGTCCGGGAAATAACCCAGCCGCGGCGCATCGCCGTCTTGCGGGCCCGGTGGCAGGACTTCGGGCTTTGGAACAATTCCCCAACCGATGTAGTTGTTGAGGGTTGCCCGAGAGATTCCCGTTTGCTCCAGTAGCTCTTTGCTGTTCAGCACATAACCTCTAATTAGTCTGTCTAAATAATGCAGCCATTCCAGTGGACTGTCAACTTAGACACACAAGAGGTGTGTTACATGCGCTAGTACCGATGCGGGAACGCAACGGATGAGGATGATGGGATCGTTAAGAACGATCGGTTATCAGGCCTCTCCTACTGATTAGACAGACAACTTAGACAGTCACTTAGACAGTCAAATCAAGATGTTGGTGAGGCGGTTGACAGCGGACACACCCGATGGGCCGGGTCCGCCTGTGGGCCGTCGAGGACCAGCGCGTCAGGTCGGTTTTCCGCTCTGCACCATTCGCATGGCCGAGGCGATCAGGGCCGCCGTCTCCGTCATGTTGCTGGGAACGATCAAGGTCGTGGTCGCGTCCGCCGCGACCTTGCTGTAGGCATCAACGGCGCGTTCGGCCACCTTGAGCTGCACGGCTTGCTCCCCGCCGGGCTGGCGGATGGCGGCGGCAATGCGCTCGATCGCGAGCGCGGTGGCTTCCGCCACGGCGGTGATCGAGGCGGCTTCGCCCTGGGCGTTGTTGATGATCGACTGCTTCTCGCCCTCCGAACGGGCGATGAAGGCCTCGCGCTCGCCGGTGGCGATGTTGATCTGCTCCTGCCGGCGGCCTTCGGAGGCCGCAATCAGCGCCCGCTTTTCGCGCTCGGCTGTGATCTGCGACTGCATCGCGAGCAGGATTTCCTTGGGCGGGGTCAGGTCCTTGATCTCGTAGCGCAGCACCTTCACGCCCCAGTTCAGCGCCGCCTCGTCGATGGCCTGCACCACCTGGGCGTTGATGATGCCGCGCTCCTCGAAGGTCTTGTCCAGCTCGAGCTTGCCGATCACGCTGCGCAGCGAGGTTTGGGCCAGCTGGGTCACGGCCACGATGTAATTGGACGAGCCATAGCTGGCGCGCATCGGGTCGGTCACCTGGAAGTACAGGATGCCGTCCACCTGCAGCTGGGTGTTGTCGCGCGTGATGCAGATCTGGCTGGGCACGTCCAGCGGGATTTCCTTCAGGCTGTGTTTGTAGGCGACCTTGTCGATGAAGGGGATCAGGAAGTTCAGGCCCGGCGCCAGCGTCGCGTGGTATTTGCCCAGACGCTCGACCACCCAGGCGTTCTGCTGGGGCACGACCTTGATGGAGCGCACCACGAAGATGGCCGCGATGACGAACAGGATGAGAGCGATTTCCATGGATTCTTTCGTTATGAACTCAGATTTTCTCGACGACCAGGCGGCTGCCCACGACCTCGCGAACGCGATACAGGCCTGGAGCGTCGAGCGAACCGGGAGCCAATGCGACCGTCCAGTCAGCGCCGCGATACTTCACATGGGCAGTGCCATCCGGGTTCCATGCCGCAACCTGAACGGTTTCGCCCACGTCCAGATTCACGTCGCGGTTGGCCGAGACCGGGCCCGCCCGGGTCTTGTCGCGCACCAGGTAGCAGGCCAGCACCGCGCCGCCGCCGATGACCGCCGCCGTGATGAACTGCGAAGTCTGCGACAGGCCCAGGTGCGCGGCCACCGCCGCCGCAGCCAGCCCGATGGCCAGCATCAGCAGGTAAAAAGTCCCCGTCAGCAACTCGACGGCCACCGCGGCGCCGGTCAGCAGCCACCAGACCGTTGGATCAGCCATTGACTTGCCCTTTGTCTTGAGTGCACGACATTCTGCGTCATTTACCAGACCCTTCCCGGGCGGATCGCTTTATTTGCATACACTTCGCGGCTGTTCCCCCTTTGGCCGCTCCTGGAGCCCCGATGAAATTCCGCTTTCCGATCGTCATCATCGACGAGGACTTCCGCTCCGAGAACACCTCCGGCCTGGGGATCCGCGCCCTGGCCCACGCGATCGAGGCCGAGGGCTTCGAGATCCTGGGCGTGACCGGCTACGGCGACCTGTCGCAGTTCGCGCAGCAGCAGTCACGGGCCAGCGCCTTCATCCTGTCGATCGACGACGAGGAGTTCACTCCCGGCCCGGACCTCGACCCGGCGGTGCTGAACCTGCGCAAGTTCATCGAGGAAGTCCGGCGCAAGAACCTGGAGGTGCCGATCTACGTCTATGGGGAGACCAAGACGTCGCGCCACATCCCGAACGACATCCTGCGCGAGCTGCACGGTTTCATCCACATGTTCGAGGACACGCCGGAGTTCGTGGCGCGCCACATCATCCGCGAGGCCAAGAGTTACCTGGAGGGCGTGCAGCCGCCGTTCTTCAAGGCCCTGCTCGATTACGCCGAAGACGGCTCCTACTCCTGGCACTGCCCGGGACACTCGGGTGGCGTCGCCTTCCTGAAAAGCCCGGTGGGGCAGATGTTCCACCAGTTCTTCGGCGAAAACATGCTGCGGGCCGACGTCTGCAACGCGGTGGAGGAGCTTGGCCAGCTGCTGGACCACACCGGCCCGGTGGCGGCCAGCGAGCGCAACGCGGCCCGGATCTTCAACGCCGATCACTGCTTTTTCGTCACCAACGGCACCAGCACCAGCAACAAGATGGTCTGGCACCACACCGTGGCCCCGGACGACGTGGTGGTGGTGGACCGCAACTGCCACAAGTCGATCCTGCACGCGATCATCATGACCGGCTCGATCCCGGTGTTCCTGAAGCCGACCCGCAATCACTTCGGCATCATCGGCCCGATCCCGCAGAGCGAGTTCGAGCCGGCCACGATCAAGGCCAAGATCAAGGCCAATCCGCTGCTCAAAGGCGTCGATCCCGATACGGTGAAGCCGCGGGTGATGACGCTCACCCAGTCCACCTATGACGGCGTGATCTACAACACCGAGACCATCAAGAAGATGCTCGATGGCTATGTCGACACGCTGCACTTCGACGAGGCCTGGTTGCCGCACGCTGCCTTCCATCCGTTCTACGGCCCGTACCACGCGATGGGCAAGAACCGGGTCCGGCCGAAGGAGGCCCTGACCTTCGCCACCCAGTCCACCCACAAGCTGCTGGCCGGCATCAGCCAGGCCAGCCACGTGCTGGTGCAGGATTCGCAGAACCGCAAGCTCGATCGCCACCTGTTCAACGAGGCGTACCTGATGCACACCTCGACCAGCCCGCAGTACTCGATCATCGCCAGCTGCGACGTCGCCGCCGCCATGATGGAGCCACCCGGCGGCACCGCGCTGGTCGAAGAGAGCATCCTGGAAGCGCTGGACTTCCGCCGGGCCATGCGCAAGGTCGACGAGGAATACGGCAAGGACTGGTGGTTCAAGGTCTGGGGCCCGGACAAGCTGGCCGAGGAGGGCATCGGCCGCGCCGACGACTGGATCATCAAGGGGGAAGCGAGGACCGCCAAGTGGCACGGTTTCGGCAACCTGGCCGAAGGCTTCAACATGCTGGACCCGATCAAGTCCACCATCGTCACCCCCGGCATGGACCTGAACGGCAAGTTCGCCAAGACCGGGATCCCGGCGTCGATCGTCACCAAGTTCCTGGCCGAGCACGGGATCATCGTCGAGAAGACCGGGCTGTACAGCTTCTTCATCCTGTTCACCATCGGTATCACCAAGGGCCGCTGGAACACGCTGCTGTCGGCGTTGCAGCAGTTCAAGGACGACTACGCCAAGAACCAGCCGATGTGGAGGATCCTGCCCGAGTTCTGCCAGCAGTTTCCGCGCTACGAGAAGATGGGGCTGGCCGACCTGTGCCAGTACGTCCATGCGCTTTATGCCAGGTACGACATCGCCCGCCTGACCACCGAGATGTACCTGTCGGACCTGACGCCGGCGATGAAGCCGAGCGACGCCTATGCCTACATCGCGCACCGCAAGACCGAGCGGGTCGAGATCGACCTGCTGGAAGGGCGGATCACCACCTCGCTGGTGACGCCTTACCCACCCGGTATTCCGCTGCTGATCCCGGGCGAGGTCTTCAACAAGAAGATCGTCGACTACCTGAAGTTCTCGCGCGAATTCAACGCCCAGTGCCCCGGCTTCGAGACCGACATCCACGGATTGGTTGAAATCCAGGACGAGGACGGCAAAGTGCGGTACTACGCCGACTGCGTGGCCAACGAGCCGTCCAAGGTGACTCCGCCGGCCACTCCGCCCGGCAAACTGGTCCAGGTGGGCAACGACGGGCCGTTCGGACGCACCGTCTGATCCGGACTTCCCGCAGCCTGTCGCGCCGGTTCGCAGTTCGTCGCAAAGGTGATGCGGGCCGCTCGCCGGCTCCCTAAAGTCTGCCTCCACCGGCTCTTCGCCGGTTCTGGAGAAGCAGATGCGCAACGAATTCGACGACTGGAAGAACAGCAACCAGCCCGCAGGACGGGCCTGGGCGCAGCGGGGCCTGGCCTGGGCCGCGGCTGGCACGGCGACCGCCGCGGTCTGGCTCTCGGTCGTCCTGATGGCAGGTCTGGATCTGCCGGCCGGTGCACCGGGCCTGGAGGCTGCAGCGCCGTTGTCGGCGCCCTTGGTCGCTGCCGCCCCGATGCAGCCGGTGGAGCCCGCTGCCGATGCAAAAGCGGTGCGACACGCCGCGATGCTGCCCCGGGTCACGATCACCGGCAAGCGCGAACCGGCACCGCAGCAATCTGCGGTTGCCGCCGTGGAAGTCAGTGCGGCGCCGGCCCGGCCAGGTTCCGCCGGCCAGACCATCGGGATGACGGTGGCTGGCGATAATCTGAATCGATGAGCAGCAACCAGATCGTCCCGCCAGCCACCCAGCCGCCCTTTCTCGGGTGGCTTGCGCGCGTGAACACCCAGGTGTCCCAGTGGGCGGCATCGATGTCGTGGTGGCGACTGATCGTGCTGTTCCTGGTGATCCTGGTCGCCAGCTCGATCATCGGCGACATGCTGCACCTGAAGCACGACCGGGTCCGCCTGGCTGGCGAGCACAGGGATGTGAACCTCACCATTGGCGGCCCCAACGGCATCCGGATCAGGACGGTCCCGAAGCCGCCGGCGGCGCCCGCCGTGCCCGGAGCACCCGGCGCGCCCACCGCTCCGGCGGATGCGAAAGCCGATCCTGCGGACGTCGAGAAAGCGATCGGGAAGGCGGTGGAGAATGGCGTCACGATCGCCACGTCAGGCGCCGACATCGACGCTGACGACGAGCGGCCGGTGAACCGGAAGGTCATCACCGTGGGCGGGCTCCTTGGCGACCTGGGCGCCGCGGTGCTGGTGATCCTGTTCGCCTACCTGGCGGCGGCCAAGATCGTGGTGCGCAAGGTCGCCCAGGCTGACGCCAAGGTGCGCACGGCCGTCGACGCCGCCGAGCGGGAGGCGATGGAGCGCCAGCTGGTGCAGGCCCGGCTGCGGGTTCTGCAGGCCCAGGTCGAACCGCACTTCCTGTTCAACACCCTGGCCGCTGTCGACTACCTGATCGAGACCGAGCCGCCGCGCGCCTCCCGGATGCAAAAGGCGTTGATCACCTACCTGCGCGGCGCGTTGCCGCAGATGCGGCAGGAGTCCTCCACGCTGGGGCGCGAGATCCGCCTG
>JAJAZH010000110.1 GCA_026785815.1 Ramlibacter sp.
CCCACCCCGGCGCGAGCGCCGGCGCCGCACTATCACCCCCCAGCGGGCGGATACAACACCCGCATCACCAACGGGCGGCCCGGGACCGGCCGCGGCCAGTTGCGCGTGCTCGACCAGCGGGTGGCCCAGCGCCGCCGGGTCTTCTCGCGTTACCAGGAGGCGCTGGCCGGCCTGCCGCAGTTGCAATGGATGGCGGAGCCGGCCGGATCGCGGTCGACCCGCTGGCTCACCTGCCTCACCTTGCAGGGAGCGCAGGCCCACCGCAAGCGCAACCTGGTGCTGCAGGCATTGGAACGGCATTCGATCGAAGCGCGGCCGGTGTGGAAGCCAATGCACCTGCAGCCGCTGTTCGCCGGTGCGCCTTACTTCGCCCATGAAGACGGTCGCGACGTGGCTGCCTGCCTGTTCGACGCCGTGTTGTGCCTGCCTTCCGGTTCGAACCTGACCGACGCGCAGATCGACCGCGTGATCGCCCACCTGCGGCGCGCGCTGTCGGTGGCAGAGGAGCAATGTGCGTCGTCCTAGGGCAGTTGTGCTCACGCTGGTGCTGGACATGCTGCTGGTGCTGCTGGCGTGGGTGCTCGCGTTCTGGCTGCGCTTCAACCTCGATGTGCCGCCGGAGTTCCAGACCCTGGCCAAGGCCTCGGCGCCGCTGTGCGTGCTCGGGTACGGGCTCGGGCTGGCGGCCGCCAAGGTCTACCGCAACGTCTGGTCGTACACCGGCCTGACCGAGTTGCGCCAGCTCACCTTCGGCATCGCGCTGGGGGCGTTGCTGTGCACCGCCCTCGTGCTGATGCTGCGCCTGCCGGCCTTTCCGCGTTCAGTCGTGCTGCTGCATCCGATCATCGCGCTGCTGCTGCTGGGAGCGGCGCGGATCGGGTCCCGCACCCTGGCCGAGCGGCGCGTGTCGGACCAGGCGCAGGGGCGGCCCCTGGTCATCGTCGGCTCGCTGGCCGACGCGTCGGACGCGTTGCGCGCGCTCAAGGGCTCGCCCCACTGGCAGCCGGTCGCGATCGTCTCACCCATCGCGTCCGAAGTTGGCCGCGCCATGCAGGACATCCCGGTGCTGGGCCCGGTGCGCTCGCTCGGCCAGATCTGCGCCGCCAATGGCGCGCAGACCGCGCTGGTGGCGAGTCCACCGGGCTCGGACGAGCGGCGCGAAGCGCTGCTGGACACCGCGGGCGTCACGCTGCTGACGATGCCGCGCCCCGACGAATGGCTCAAGACCGAAAGCACCGGGCCGCGCCGGATCGAGCTGGAGGATTTGCTCGGACGGGCGGCGGTGCAGCTCGATGTGGATGGCCTGGCTGGGCTCTTTTCCGGCCGGACGGTGCTGGTGACAGGTGCCGGCGGCTCGATCGGCTCGGAGCTGTGCCGCCAGATCGCGCGCTTCGGCGTCGGGCGGCTGGTCTGCGTCGACGTGTCCGAGTTCGCGATCTACCAGCTGGAGCAGGAACTGCGCGAGGCCCATCCGCAGATGGAGGGGATCTACTACACCGCCAACGTGCGCGAGCTGGACCGCCTGCGCGCCATCACGTCGGCGCAACCGCCCACGGTGGTGTTCCACGCGGCGGCGTACAAGCATGTGCCGCTGATGGAGCAGCACAACGAGGTCGAGGCGATCCGCACCAACGTGTTGGGCGCGCTGAACATGGCGCGCGTCGCCGGTGAGTGCGGGGCGAAGAAGTTCGTGCTGGTCTCCACCGACAAGGCCGTGAATCCGACCAGCGTGATGGGCGCCACCAAGCGGCTGGCGGAGCTGGTCGTGCAGGGCGTGGCGGCGCAGCATCCGGCCACCCGGTATGTCTCGGTTCGATTCGGCAACGTGCTCGGATCGAGCGGCTCGGTGGTGCCGCTGTTCACCAGCCAGATCGGCCGCGGCGGCCCGGTGACCGTGACGCATCCGCAGATCGTGCGCTACTTCATGACGATTCCGGAAGCGTCGCAACTGGTGCTGCAGGCGGGGCTGATGGGTGACTCGGGCCAGATCTTCGTGCTCGACATGGGCGAGCCGGTGAAGATCGTGGAACTCGCGCGCATGCTGATCCGGCTGTCGGGAAAAACCGAGCAGGAAATTCCGATCACCTTCGTCGGCTTGCGGCCGGGCGAAAAACTGTTCGAGGAGCTGCTGGCCGACGACGAGACCAGCGTGCCGACACCGCATCCGAAGCTGAGGGTGGCCAAGACAGCGGGTCAACCGCCGGACATCGACTCTGTATTGCAGTGGGTGCGGCAGGCCGGGCCGGCACCTGCGCCGGGTGAGCTGCGCGAGTGGCTGCACTCCCTGGTCCCCGAGTACACGGCGAACCGCTAGCAGCGCAGCAGGTCAGCTGGCGATTCCGGTGCGCGCCAGCACGTCGCTCACCAGTTCGAGCCGCACCAGCGGATTGTCCAGTTCCATCAGGCGTTGCCTGAGCTGGACCGGCAACGGCAGCAGCTCGCACCAGCGGTTGGCGACCCAGCCGCAATCGTCGAGCCGGAACGGGCTGTTCACCGGCACCTGCGCGGCCCCGCCCGCCTTTTGCTGCAGCGCCTGGATCAGGCGTCCGAGGGCGTCCGCGGTCGGCTGGAGGTCGGCGGGCACGGCGACATCCATGTCAGCATCGAGCCGTTGCACATCGGCCACCCACAGGCCGTGCCGCAACTGGTCGCTCGAAGTGATGCGAAAGCGCTGTTCGCCGTGGGCGCGGATCACCATCAAACCAGGCTGGGGCGTGTCGAACTCGCTGATCGTCGCCAGTGTGCCGACTTTCGCGAAGGCTTCGGTGCGGTCGGGCTGCCGTACTTCATTGCCTTGCGTGAGCGAAACGACACCGAACGGAGCGCCCGCTTTATGGCATTTCCCGATCATGTCGAGATAACGGACTTCGAAAATTCGCAGCGGCAGTACGCCGCCGGGAAAGAGCACCGTGCCCAGCGGGAACAGCGGCAGCGACGAGAGGGTGAGGACACAAGACAAGAGTGCTTTTCCGTTTCTGCCCGTTATCATCCCACGACCCGAATCACCCCGGCCCATGCTCTACCAAATCACCTCTTTCCTGCTCGATATCGCCGCCGGCCTGTTCGGCGGTGCCTGCCTGTTGCGGATGTACATGCAGGCGCAACGGATTTCGTTCGGCAATCCGGTCGGCCGGTTCGTGTTCGCGCTGACCGACTGGCTGGTGCTGCCGCTGCGTCGTGTCGTGCCGTCCAAGGGCCGCCTCGATTGGGCCAGCCTGCTGGGCGCTTTCCTGATCCTGCTGGCGCAGTTCGGGTTGTTGTGGCTGCTGGTGGGCGGCACGACCAGCCTGGCACTGCTGCCGTTGCTGGCGCTGTTCGGGCTGGTGCGGCTGGTGATTTCCGGCCTGATCGGGCTGGTGATCGTGTACGCCATCCTGTCGTGGGTGCAGTCGGACTCGCCGCTGGTGGACGTGATCGGCCGGCTCTGCGCTCCGCTGTTGCGGCCGTTTCGCCGCATCATCCCGCTGGTGGGCGGGATCGACCTGTCGCCGCTGGCCCTGCTGGTGCTGCTGCAGGTCGCGGCGATCGTGCTGAACTACCTGCAGGGCGCAGTGCTGCGCTGATTCAATCAGTGGGGGTCGGAGCCCGATTTCGCTGAAGTCCGCGCGCTCCGAAACAGCTGTTGTCCTGAATCGGGGTCTCACCCCAACTCTCAGGTTCAGTCGACAGCGTCGGCCGGTTGGCGCTGGAGCATGGCGAGCGCGTGCGAGATCGTCTTGCGCAACTCACGGCGGTCGCAGATGAAATCGACAGCGCCCATGGTCTGCAGGAACTCGGCTCGCTGGAAGCCCTCGGGCAGGGTGACGCGCACGGTCGACTCGATCACGCGGGGACCGGCGAAGCCGATCAGCGCTTTCGGCTCGGCAAC
>JAJAZH010000111.1 GCA_026785815.1 Ramlibacter sp.
CCATCCTCTCGGGGGTCGACTCCGCGCAGGTGACCAGTCGCGCCGCACTGGCCCGCCTGCCGGTCACACGCAAGCATGAACTGCTGGATTTGCAGGCCAGCAGCCGCGAGGCCGACCCCTTCGGCGGCTTCAGCGCAGTACGCTTCGGCCACCGGATGCCAAGAGTCTTCGCCAGCCCGGGAACCATCTATGAGCCGCAAGGGGCCCAGCTCGACTACTGGCGGCTGGCGCGAGCGCTGTTCGCCGCCGGATTCCGCCGCGGCGAGCTGATCCACAACTGCTTCAGCTACCACTTCGTGCCGGCCGGCTCGATGATGGAAACTGGAGCGCACGCCTTGGGCTGCACTGTTTTTGCCGGCGGCACCGGCCAGACCGAACAGCAGGTCCATGCAATTGCCGAACTGCGACCCGCAGGCTACGTCGGCACTCCGAGTTTCCTGAAGATCATCGTCGAGAAGGCCGCCGAGATGGGTGTGCCGCTGGCCGGCATGACCAAGGCGATGCTGGGCGGCGAGGCGTTCCCGCCGAGCCTGCGCGACTGGCTGGCCGAGCGCGGCATCGCCGGCTACCAGTGCTATGCAACGGCCGACCTAGGCTCGATCGCCTACGAGACCGAGTCCCGCGAGGGCCTGGTGCTCGACGAGGCCGTGATCGTCGAGATCGTCCGGCCCGGCACCGGCGATCCGGTGCCTGAAGGCGAGGTCGGTGAACTGGTGGTGACGACGCTGAACCCCGACTACCCGCTGGTGCGCTTCGGGACTGGCGACCTGTCGGCGGTGTTGCCGGGCCACTGTCCGACCGGCCGCACGAACCAGAGGATCAAGGGCTGGCTCGGCCGTGCCGACCAGACCACCAAGATCCGTGGCATGTTCGTCCATCCGGGCCAGGTCGCCGAAATTCTGCGCCGCTTCCCGGAGTTGCAGCGGGCCCGGCTGGTGGTCAGCGGGGAAATGGCCAACGACACGATGCTGCTGAAAGTCGAAGCCTCAGCCACTGGCGAGGGCCTCGACCAGCGCATCGGCCAGGCCATCCGCGATGTGACCAAGCTGCGGGCCGACGTTGAGGTGGTGGCGCCGGGCAGCTTGCCCAACGACGGCAAGGTGATCGAGGATGCGCGCAGCTATAAATGAATCCCTATTAAACCGATAGCAAGGTTGGCGAAACGGGAGATGCCGCGGACGCCCCATCCGGCGAAAATCGAGGACCGTGCCGCCCGAGCGCAACCCGCGCTAGGTAATTTCCGCGATGAAAAGTGCAAAGTTGGCACTACCATCTGAACGTCTTCCAAGGAGTGCTTTCATGAACAATTTCGCCAAGTCCCTGGTGCCGCTGGCGGTTCTCGCCACTGTTGCCCTCGGCGCCCAGGCCGCCGATTTTCCGATCAAGGACAAGGTCGTCACGATCGTCGTGCCGTTCGTGGCCGGCGGCCCGACCGACCGGGTTGCGCGCGACCTTGCCGAGGCGCTGCGCAAGCCGCTCGGCACCACAGTGGTGGTCGACAACGCTGCCGGCGCCGGCGGCTCGATCGGCGCCAACAAGGTGGCCAAGGCCAACGCCGACGGCTACACCCTGCTGCTGCATCACGTCGGAATGGCCACCATGCCGACCCTGGTGCGGAACATCCCGTTCAAGGTCGAGAGCGACTTCGAATACCTCGGCATGGTCAACGACGTTCCGATGACGCTGATTGCCAAGCCGATGCTGCCGGCCGCCAACTTCAAGGAACTGACTGGCTGGATCGCGCAGAACAAGGGCAAGATCAACCTCGGCAATGCCGGCATCGGCTCGGCCTCGCACCTGTGCGGGCTGTTGTTCCAGACGGCCGTCAAGACCGACATGACGGCCGTCCCGTACAAAGGCACCGCTCCCGCCATGACCGACCTGATCGGCGGCCAGATCGACCTCATGTGCGACCAGACCACCAACACCACCAGCCAGATCGAAGCCAAGAAAGTCAAGGCGTTCGCGGTCACCACACCCAAGCGCCTCACCACCGCTGCGCTGAAGGACTTGCCGACGTTGCAGGAAGTTGGCCTGAAGGACTTCGAGGTCACGATCTGGCACGGCCTGTACGCACCCAAGGGCACGCCGGCCGATGTCCAGAAGCGCTTGAACGACGCGCTGAAGGTGGCGCTCAAGGATCCGGACTTCATCAAGAAGCAGGAAGGCCTGGGCGCCGTGGTCGTGACAGACAAGCGGATCGAAGCGGCAGAGCACAAGAAGTTCGTTGCGGCGGAGATCGCCAAGTGGAGTCCGATCATCAAGGCGGCCGGCGTCTACGCCGACTGATCGCGACCGGAGACTGCATTGAGCCGATCTTCCCGCCCCACCCGGCGCGCCGCGCTGGCACTCGCCGCCGGCATCGCCTGCCTCGCCGCGCTGCCGGCCGCGGCCCAGGGCACCTGGCCAACCAAGCCGATCCGCATCGTCGTGCCGTTCGCAGCCGGCGGCACCACCGACATCCTGGCCCGCGCCATTGCGCCTGAACTGTCCAGGGTGTTCGGCCAGCAGTTCATCGTCGACAACCGCAGCGGCGCGGGCGGCAACGTTGGCACCGAGATCGTGTCGAAGTCGGCGCCCGACGGCTACACGCTGCTGATGGGAACAGTCGGCACGCACGGCATCAACCGCGCGCTTTACGAGAAGCTGCCGTACGACCCGATCAAGGATTTCGCGCCGATCACGCTGGTGGCGGGAGTGCCGAACGTGATGGTGATGCAGACCGAAAAGGCGCGCAACCTGGGCATCAACACCGTCGCCGATTTCATCCGGTACGCGAAAGCCAACCCGGGCAAGGTCAACATGGCCTCCAGCGGCAACGGCACCTCGATCCACCTGTCCGGCGAACTGTTCAAGAGCATGAGCGGCATCTACATGGTCCACTTTCCCTACCGTGGCTCGGGCCCGGCCATGCTGGACATGGTGGGCGGCACGATGGACGTGATGTTCGACAACCTGCCGTCCGCGATGCCGCAGATC
>JAJAZH010000112.1 GCA_026785815.1 Ramlibacter sp.
CCGTCAGGACGTGCTGCCGGCGCCGATCCCTGTGCGGTGGCCCAATCATCGGGGCCTCGCGGCGCGGCCGCGGCGCGTCCGGCCGGCGGCTGACGGGCCACTTTCGAAAAAGCCCCGCTGCAACTGGCAGAGCTGTCGATCCGCCGCCCGGTGTTCGCCACCGTGCTGTCGCTGCTGATCGTGCTGATCGGCGCGGTCAGCTTCAACCGCCTGACGGTGCGCGAATATCCAAAGATCGACGAGCCGGTGGTCACGGTCAGCGTTCGCTACCCCGGCGCCTCGGCCGAGGTGATCGAGTCGCAAGTCTCCAAGCCGCTGGAGGATTAGATCGCCGGCATCGACGGCGTCGACGTCATCACCTCGATCAGCCGCGCCGACCAGAGCCAGATCTCGGTTCGCTTCCGGCTCGAAAAGGACGCCGACGCCGCGGCAGCGGAGGTGCGGGATCGCACGTCGCGCGTGCGCAACCGGCTGCCCCAGGCGATCGACGAGCCGGTCATCGCCAAGGTCGAGGCCGACGCCTTCCCGGTCATTTTCCTGGCGTTCTCCAGCGAGACCATGTCGGCGCTGCAGATCAACGACGTGGTCAGCCGCGTCGTCAAGCCGCGCCTGCAGACCGTCACCGGGGTGGCCGATGTGCGCATCTTCGGCGAGCGCAAGTACGCAATGCGGGTCTGGCTCGACCCCGAAAAACTGGCCGGCTTCCGGCTGACCTCGCAGGACGTGGAGGATGCGATCCGCCGCAGCAACCTGGAACTGCCGGGCGGGCGCATCGAGTCGCAGCAGCGCGAATTCAGCGTCACCTCGCAGACCGACCTGATCCGGCCGGCCCAGTTCGGCGACATCACGATCAAGAACGCCAACGGCTTCCCGGTCCGGATCCGCGATGTGGCGCGAGTGCTGGAAGGGGCGGCGGACGAGCGCAGCGCGGTGCGCCTGAACGGCCGGCCCTCGGTGGCGGCAGGCGTGATCCGGCAGGCCACGGCCAATCCGCTGGACCTGTCCAAGGGCGTGCGCGATGCGATCCCGAAACTCAAGCAGGACCTGCCCGGCGACATCGGTATCGACATTGCCAACGACAACTCGGTCTTCATCGACCGTTCGATCAAGAACGTCTACCGCACCATCATCGAAGCCATCGTGCTGGTGGCGCTGGTGATCTTCGTCTTCCTGCGCACCTTCCGCGCGTCGATCATCCCGATCGTGACCATCCCGGTGAGCCTGGTGGGCACCTTCGGCCTGATGGCGCTGGCGGGCTTTTCGATCAACACGCTGACGCTGCTGGCGCTGGTGCTGGCGATCGGGCTGGTGGTCGACGACGCGATCGTGATGCTGGAGAACATCTTCCGCCACATCGAGGAGGGGCTGGACCCGTTCTCGGCATCGGTCAAGGGCGCGCGCGAGATCGGCTTCGCGGTCATCACCATGACCATGACCCTGGTCGCGGTGTATGCGCCGCTGGCTTTCACGCCAGGGCGCACCGGACGGTTGTTCGTCGAATTCGCGCTTGCGCTGGCCGGCGCGGTGGTGGTCTCCGGCTTCGTCGCGCTGACGCTGACGCCGATGATGTGTTCGCTGCTGCTGCGCCACAACCCCAAGCCCAACTGGTTCGACCGGACCATGGAGAAGCTGCTGACCGGGCTGTCGGATGGGTACGGCCGCGCGCTGCGCTGGATCGTGACCACCGGCTACCACCCGCAGCCGGGGCAGCGCGGCCTGGCGGTCGGCGTCAAGCGCTTTTTCCTGCAGGCCCGCTGGCTGGTGTTGGCCGTGATGGCGCTGAGTGCGCTCGGGATTTTCGTGGTCTATCCGAACATGCGCTCCGAGCTGTCGCCGATCGAGGATCGCGGCGTGGTCTCGGCCACGATCACCGCGCCGGACGGGGCCACGCTGGAATACACCAACCGCTATGCCGCGGTGCTGGAGAAGCTGGGCCAGGAATACAAGGAATTCGACCGCATCTTCGCCAGCGTCGGCAACCCGTCGGTCTCGCAGGCCAACGTCACCTACCTTGCGGTGGACTGGGACCAGCGCAAGCGCAGCACCATGGACCTGGCGCGCGAACTCGGGCCCAAGTTCGCTGCCTTGCCGGGCGTGACAGCCTTCCCGATCACCCCGCCGTCGCTCGGGCAGGGCTTTCGCGAGCGGCCGCTGAATTTCGTGATCCAGACTTCCGACAGCTACCAGAACCTGAACCAGGTGGTGCGCCAGATCCTGGACGAAGTGGCCAAGCAGCCGGGCATCCTGCAGCCCGATGTCGATCTGCGGCTGAACAAGCCGGAGCTGCGGATCGACATCGACCGGGCCAAGGCGACCGACCTGGGCGTGCCGGTGGAAGTGATCGCCAGGGCGATCGAGACCATGCTGGGCGGCCGCAACGTCACGCGCTACAAGCGCGATGCCGAGCAGTACGACGTGATCGTGCAGATCCAGCCGTCCGGGCGCAATACGCCCGAGGACATCGACGGCATCTACGTGCGCGGCCGCAACGAGGCCGTGATCCCGCTGTCGGCGCTGGTGAAGGTGCGCGAGAGCGTCAGCCCGCGCGAGCTCAATCACTTCGGCCAGCGCCGGTCGGCGACGATTTCGGCCAACCTGGCGCCCGACTATTCGCTGGGCGAGGCCATCAAGTTCATGAACCAGGCGTCGGCCAAGGTCCTGAAGACCGGCTACAGCACCGACCTGAACGGCACCTCGCGCGAATTCCGCAACGCGCAGGGCGCACTGGGCGTGGTGTTCGTGCTGGCGCTGGTGTTCATCCTGCTGGTGCTGGCGGCGCAGTTCGAAAGCTTTGTCGACCCGCTGGTCATCATGCTGGCGGTGCCGCTGTCGATGATCGGCGCGCTACTGGCGCTGAAGTGGTCGGGCGGATCGCTGAATGTCTATTCGCAGATCGGCCTGATCACGCTGGTCGGGCTGATCACCAAGCACGGCATCCTGATCGTGGAGTTCACCAACCAGTTGCGCGAGCGGGGGCTGGAGACGGTGGACGCGCTGATCAAGGCGTCGTCGCAGCGGCTGCGTCCGATCCTGATGACGACCGGCGCCATGGTGCTGGGCGCGCTGCCACTCGCGCTGGCGACCGGAGCTGGGGCCGAGAGCCGGCAGCAGATCGGCTGGGTGATCGTGGGTGGCATGTCGCTGGGCACGCTGCTCACGATTTTCGTGGTGCCGACCATGTACTCGCTGTTCGCGCGCCGCAAGGTGCCGGGCGCCCGGACGTCGGTCGCGGCCGACAACGCGCCGTCGCATCCCCGCGAGGTCGAGCTGATCGCCAAGTGAGGTTCGCCCTCGTCATCCCGGCCTTGCGCCGGGATCCACGGCGGGGCAACACGGACGGTCCGAAGATGGATCCCGGGTCAAGCCCGGGATGACGGGACTCTCTGCATGTCATTGCGGGCTCGACCCGCAATCCATGCCACCCACACGTGGATCCCGGGTCAAGCCCGGGATGACGGGACTCTCTGCATGTCATTGCGGGCTCGACCCGCAATCCATGCCACCCACACGTGGATCCCGGGTCAAGCCCGGGATGACAGGAGCGGCGGGTGAATCCCGGGTCAAGCCTGGAAGGACAGGCGACTTGCGCTAGTACTCCAGCCGCTCCGGCCGGATCTCCTGCAGGATGGTGGTGGCGATCTCCTCGATCGACTTGGTGGTGGTCGACAGCCAGCGGATGCCGGCGCGGCGCATCATCGCCTCGCCCTCGGCGACCTCGTTGCGGCAGTTGGCGAGCGCGGCGTAGTTGGAGTTGGGCCGCCGCTCGTTGCGGATCTCGGCCAGCCGTTCCGGCAGGATCGACAGGCCGAAAATCTTCTTGCGATGCGGCACCAGCGCCGGCGGCAACTGCTTGCGCTCGAAATCCTCGGGGATCAGCGGGTAGTTGGCGGCTTTCAGGCCGTACTGCATCGCCAGGTAGAGCGACGTCGGCGTCTTGCCGCTGCGGCTGACGCCCACCAGGATGACGTCGGCATGCTCCAGGTCGCGATTGGACTGGCCGTCGTCGTGGGCCAGGCTGAAATTGATGGCCTCGATCCGGTCGTGGTACTGCTGGCTCTTGCTGATGTCGGAGAAGCGGCCGACCCGGTGGTTGCTCTTCATGCCCAGCTCGACTTCCAGCGGCCGCACGAAGGTGCCGAACATGTCCAGCAGCATGCCTTTGCAGCCCTCTTCGATCACCTGCAGGATTTCGACGTTCACCAGGGTGGTGAACACCACCGGCCGCCGCCCCTCCATCTCGGCCGTGTGGTTGACCTGGCGCACCACCTGGTGGGCCTTGTCCACGCTGTCGATGAACGGCAGCCGCACGTGGCGCGGCTTGAACTCGAACTGCGCCAGGATGGCATTACCGAAGGTTTCGGCGGTGATGCCGGTGCCGTCCGAGACGAAAAATACGGTGCGGTTGTGCATGGGGCGCCTGTCGCAAGAGAGCTCGGCGCGAGGCCGCCAGAGGGCCGCCCCGCCTACAATGAACCCAATTATCGATTCAAGCCATGCACCGCCCCGGCCGCCAACAACAAAAACAACGCCGCACGCCGTGCCATGCGAAAGCGCCCCGCGCGCTCGCCTGCCAAGATTCAACTTCCGGAGCTTTTCCATGTCTGCAACCATCCCGACCGCCCAGGAGGGCCGGCTAGACAACCTGCTGGTTGTGCCGTTCGAGAACCTGAGAATGACCGATGTCGAGGCGGTCGGCGGCAAGAACGCCAGTCTCGGCGAGATGATTTCCCAGCTGCCCGAGGGCGTGCGCGTTCCGACCGGTTTCGCCACCACCGCCCATGCCTTCCGCCGGTTCCTGGCCCACGCCGGGCTGGCCGAGCGCATCCAGAAGCGGCTGACCACGCTCGACACCGAGGACGTGCGGGCGCTGGCCGTCGCCGGCGCCGAGATCCGGGGCTGGATCGAGTCCCAGCCGTTTCCGGCCGACCTGGAACAGGCGGTTCGAACGTCTTTCGCCACGCTCTCGTCCGGCAATCCGCAGGCCAGTTTCGCTGTCCGCTCTTCGGCCACCGCTGAGGATTTGCCCGATGCCTCGTTTGCCGGGCAGCAGGAGACCTTCCTCAACGTGGTCGGCATCGACGACGTGCTGCACAAGATGCGCGAAGTGTTCGCCTCCCTCTACAACGACCGGGCCATCAGCTACCGGGTCCACAAGGGCTTTGCCCATGCCGACGTCGCCTTGTCGGCCGGCGTGCAGCGGATGGTCCGCAGCGACCTGAGCGCAGCCGGCGTGATGTTCACCATCGATACCGAATCGGGCTTCGACCAGGTGGTGTTCATCACTTCGAGCTATGGCCTGGGCGAGACGGTGGTGCAGGGCGCGGTCAATCCGGACGAGTTCTACGTCCACAAGCCGATGCTGCGGGCCGGCAACCGCGCGGTCATCCGCCGCAACCTGGGATCCAAGCTGGTCCAGATGGTGTTCTCCAGCGCCGAGGAAAAAAAGTCGTCGGGCAAGCTGGTCAAGACCGTCGACGTGCCGCTGGAGCAGCGCAACCGCTACAGCCTGACCGACCAGGACGTCGAGCAGCTGGCCCGCTATGCGCTGGTGATCGAGGAGCACTACGGCCGCCCGATGGACATCGAATGGGGCAAGGACGGCAGCGACGGCCTGATCTACATCCTGCAGGCACGCCCCGAAACGGTGAAGAGCCAGCAGCAGGGCAAGGTCGAACTGCGCTACAAGCTCAAGGGCCGCGGCACCGTGCTGGCCGAGGGCCGGGCCATCGGCCAGAAGATCGGGACCGGCCCGGTGCGGCTGGTGCACAACATCAGCGAGATGGACAAGGTGCAGGCTGGCGACGTGCTGGTGACCGACATGACCGACCCAAACTGGGAGCCGGTGATGAAGCGGGCCAGCGCCATCGTCACCAACCGGGGCGGGCGCACCTGCCACGCCGCGATCATCGCTCGCGAGCTGGGTATTCCGGCGGTGGTCGGCTGCGGCGACGCCACCGACCTGCTGCGCGACGGCACGCTGGTGACGGTGAGTTGCGCCGAGGGCGACACCGGCTTCGTCTACGACGGCCTGCTCGAGACCGAGGTCAGCGAGGTGCGGCGCGGCGAGATGCCGCCGATCAAGACCAAGATCACGATGAACATCGGCAACCCGCAGCTGGCATTCGACTTCTGCCAGCTGCCCAACCACGGTGTCGGCCTGGCCCGGCTCGAGTTCATCATCAACAACAACATCGGCGTGCATCCCAAGGCGGTGCTCGACTATCCGAACGTCGATGCCGACCTGAAGAAGGCCGTGGAATCGGTGGCCCGTGGCCATGCGTCGCCCCGGGCTTTCTACGTCGACAAGGTGGCCGAAGGCGTCGCCACCATCGCCGCGGCGTTCTGGCCCAAGCCGGTGATCGTGCGGCTGTCGGACTTCAAGTCCAACGAGTACCGCAAGTTGATCGGCGGTTCCCGCTACGAGCCCGAGGAAGAAAACCCGATGCTGGGATTCCGCGGCGCTTCGCGCTACATCAGCGCCGATTTCCGCGAGGCGTTCGCGATGGAATGCGAGGCGATTCGCCGGGTGCGGGGTGAGATGGGCCTGTTCAATGTGCAGGTGATGGTGCCGTTCGTGCGGACGCTGGGGCAGGCGGACCGAGTGACGCAGCTGCTGGCGCAACAGGGGCTCAAGCGCGGGCAGGGCGACGGCAAGGTGCCGGGCAGCGAGCTCAAGATCATCATGATGTGCGAAGTGCCGAGCAACGCGATCCTGGCCGACGAGTTTCTCGAATACTTCGACGGCTTCTCGATCGGCTCCAACGACCTGACCCAGCTCACGCTGGGCCTGGACCGGGATTCGGGGCTCGAGCTGCTGGCCGCCGATTTCGATGAACGCGACCCAGCGGTGCAGGCCATGCTGTCGCGCGCCATCACCGCCTGCCGCAAGCAGGGCAAGTACGTCGGCATCTGCGGCCAGGGCCCGAGCGACCATCCGGATTTCGCGCAGTGGCTGGTCGACCAGGGCATCGAGTCGATCTCCCTGAACCCCGACAGCGTCATCGCCACCTGGAAACAACTGGCCGGTGGCTGACGCCGCCGCTCCCTGTGATCACGGCGAAGAGCGGTCATCGCGGGCTTGAGCCGCCGCCGTCGTCATTGCGGGCTCGACCCGCCGCCCTCGTCATTGCGCGCCCGCACCCTGTCATTGCGGGCTCGACCCGCAATCCAGGCGTGCAAAAGCAAAACACCGTTAACAAGGCAAGCGCGGCATCTTTCCTGATCAACGGCCGTTTGCATTCGGGAGTGTGGATCCCGGCTCAAGGCCGGGATGACATGCACTCCCGGCTCAAGGCCGGGATGACATGCACTGACACGTCCTGACGTCCCGTGCCCGGCGTGGTCAGGAAAGCCCTAGCTGGACCTTGTCGCGCCGGTGCGATGATCGCGCAATGGCCGACCCCCAGGGACTGGAGCAACACGACCCCCGAGTGCTGGCGCTCAAGGCCGGCCTGCTGGTGGTCTGGTTCGTGATCAGTTTCGGCTGCAGCTACTTTGCCCGCGACCTGTCCTTCATGCTGGCGGGTTGGCCTTTCAGCTACTGGATGGCGGCGCAGGGTGCGGTGCTCGGCTTCATCGCGATCGTCGTGGTCTATGCCACCGTGATGCGGCGGCTCGCGCCCGAAGACGCGCAGGAGCCGGGCGATGCGTGACCAGGGCGAGTACGGCGCCTACAAGCGGCGGCTGTACCGGATCCTGGCCGGCTACGTCGTCGGGCTGCTGGTGTCCCTGCTGCTGATGGCGTGGGCCGAGCGCGCCGGCCTGTCGCGCTTCTGGCTGGGCCCGATCTTCATGTTCGCGACCGTGATGGTCTACGCCGGTATCGGCATCTACGGGCGCACCACCGATCCCGAGGAATATTACGTTGCGGGCCGACGGATTCCGCCGGTCTTCAACGGCATGGCGGCGGCGGCCGACTGGATGAGCGCGGCGTCGTTCATCAGCCTGGCCGGCGGCCTCTACCTGCAGGGTTTCGGCGGCCGCGACGACCAGCCCGGCGGCCTGGCCTACGTGCTGGGCTGGACCGGCGGCTTCTGCCTGGTCGCCCTGCTGGTGGCGCCGCACCTGCGCAAGCTCAATCTCTACACGGTGCCGGATTACTTCGGCCTGCGCTTCGGTGGCCGCTGGCCCCGGGTGATCGCCGCGGCGTCCGCGGTGATCTGCTCGTTCACCTATGTGGTCGCGCAGATCTACGGCATCGGCCTGATCGCATCGCGCCTGACCGGCGTGCAATTCGAGATCGGCATCCTGCTCGGGCTGGGCGGCGTGCTGCTGTGCTCGTTCCTGGGCGGCATGAAGGCCATCACCTGGACCCAGGTGGCCCAGTACGTCATTGTGCTGCTGGCTTTCCTGATCCCGGTGTCGTGGCTCGCGTACAAGCAGCTGGGCAATCCGGCGGCACCACTGGTCTACGGGACGCAGCTGCAGAAGATCGCTGAGCTGGAAAAGAAGCTGGCTGACGATCCGGCCGAAAAGCAGGTGGCCGCGATCTACCTGAAGCGAGCCCACGAATACGAGGCGCGGCTGCGCGATATCGACGGCGCCCTGCAGCGGGAGCGTGCCGCCGCACAGCAGCGGATCCGAAACCTCAAGCAGCAGGGCGCGGATTCGGCGCTGATCGTGCAGGCCCACCGCGAGCTGGCGGCGCTGCCACGCGACGTCGCCGGAGCCCGCGAGCTCTGGACCCGCGCGATGCACGAGAGTTACGAGCGCTCCCGGCCCCTGGGCGGGCTGCCTCCGCACAGCCAGGCTTTCGCCGGCGACCCGGACGGCACTCCGGCGCAACAGCAGGCGTTCGACAATTCACGTCGCAATTTCCTGGCGCTGATGTTCTGCCTGATGGTCGGCACCGCCGGCCTGCCGCACCTGCTGACCCGCTACTACACCACCCCCACGGTGGCCGAGGCGCGATCGTCGGTCGCGTGGTCGCTGTTCTTCATTGCGCTGGTCTACCTGAGCGCGCCGGCGCTGGCCGTGCTGGTGAAGTTCGAGGTCATGAACAACCTGGTCGGCAGCAGTTTCGATTCGCTGCCGGGATGGATCGGCCAGTGGGCCAAGGTCGACGCTTCGCTGATCTCGGTCGCCGACGTCAACGGGGACCGGATCCTGCAGTGGGGCGAGATCCGGCTCGGGGCCGACATGATCATGCTGGCGACGCCGGAACTTGGCGGCCTGCCCTACGTGGTGTCCGGACTGGTGGCCGCCGGCGGCCTGGCCGCGGCGCTGTCGACCGCTGACGGCCTGCTCTTGACCATCAGCAACGCACTGGTGCGCGACGTGTATTGCCACGAGATCAACCACAACGTCACGCCGGAGCAGCGGGTGATCCTGTCGAAATTCGCGCTGATGGCCGTTGCGCTGGTGGCGGCGCTGGTGGCATCGTTCAAGCCGGCGGAGATCCTGCCGCTGGTGTCGGCATCGTTCTCGCTGGCGGCCTCGGCCTTCGTGCCGGTGATGGTGCTGGGAATTTTCTGGGCCGGCACCACCCGCAGCGGCGCGGTGGCCGGCATGCTGGCCGGGCTGGGGGTGACGCTTTACTACATGCTGGTCAACGCACCGGCGCTGCGCGCCTGGTTCAACCTGCCCGCGGGCGGCGACCTGTGGTTCGCGATCCAGCCCATCTCCGCCGGAGTCTTCGGCGTTCCCGCCGGCTTTGCGATGGCGGTCGGGGTCAGCTTGCTGAAGCGCCGCCCCTAGGGTTTAGCCCTAGCGCGGCTGTCAGGCTGCAGTCAGTCCAAATCCAAACACTGCGGCCTACCCGATAACCCCAGGAGACACGATGGCGACTGCTGCTATGACCGATGCAAACCGGCCGATGACGAAGGAAGAGCGCAAGGTGATCTTCGCTTCCTCGCTCGGCACGGTGTTCGAGTGGTACGACTTTTACCTGTACGGCTCGCTCGCCGCCATCATCGCGCGGCAGTTCTTCTCGGGCCTGGATCCGACATCGGCCTACATTTTTGCGCTGCTGGCTTTTGCCGCTGGCTTCCTGGTGCGGCCGTTCGGCGCCATCTTCTTCGGCCGCCTCGGCGACATGATCGGGCGCAAATACACCTTTCTGGTGACCATCGTGATGATGGGCGCGGCGACCTTCGTCGTCGGCTTGCTCCCCAACTACGCCACCATCGGCATCGCCGCCCCGGTGATCCTGATCGCGCTGCGGATGCTGCAGGGCCTGGCGCTCGGAGGCGAGTACGGCGGAGCCGCCACCTATGTCGCCGAGCACGCGCCGCATGGCAAGCGCGGCGCCTACACCTCGTGGATCCAGACCACGGCAACGCTGGGCCTGTTCCTGTCGCTGCTGGTGATCCTGGGCGTGCGCAACTACCTGGGCGAGAAGGATTTCGCCGATTGGGGCTGGCGCATTCCGTTCCTGCTGTCGATCATCTTGCTCGGCGTGTCGGTATGGATTCGCCTGAGCCTGAACGAGTCGCCGGCCTTCCAGAAGATGAAGTCCGAAGGCAAGACCTCCAAGCGGCCGCTGGCCGAATCCTTTGGCGAATGGAAGAACCTCAAGATCGTGATCCTGGCGCTGCTCGGCCTGACGGCGGGCCAGGCGGTGGTCTGGTACACCGGCCAGTTCTACGCGCTGTTCTTCATGACCACGATCGCCAAGGTCGACACCACGACGGCCAACCTGCTGATCGCCGCCTCGCTGCTGATCGGGACCCCGTTCTTCATCGTCTTCGGTGCACTGTCCGACAAGATCGGCCGCAAGCCAATCATCATGGCCGGTTGCCTGATCGCTGCGCTGACCTACTTCGCGGTGTTCCCGATGCTGCTGAAGTACTCGAATCCGGCGCTGTTGCAGGCCCAGCAGTCGGTGCCAGTGTCGGTGACCGCCGACCCGGCGCAGTGCTCTTTCCAGGGCAGCCCGATCGCGCGCGAGATCCACTTCACCACCTCTTGCGACCTGGCCAAGCGGGCCCTGGCGCAGAGCTTCATCCCGTACACCAACGTCGCGGCTCCGGCCGGCACGGTGGCCAAGGTGAAGATCGGCGACAAGGAAATCACGTCGCTGAACGCCACCCTCAACGAGAAGCGGGATGGATTCTCGCCTGACAGCGCCAAGTCGATCGCGGAGTTCCGCAAGACCGTGCTCGACACTGCCAAGGCCGCGAACCTGACCGTGGCGGCCGACCCGAAGGCGATGAACAAGGGCATGGTGCTGCTGATCCTGGTGTACCTGGTGATTCTGGTGACGATGGTCTACGGCCCGATCGCCGCGATGCTGGTGGAAATGTTCCCCACCCGGATCCGCTACACCTCGATGAGCCTGCCGTACCACATCGGCAACGGCTGGTTCGGCGGCCTGCTGCCGACCACCGCCTTTGCCATGGTGGCGGCCACCGGCGACATCTTCTACGGGCTCTGGTACCCGGTGATCGTGGCCGCCGGCACCTTCATCATCGGGATGCTGTTCATCCGCGAAACCAAGGACGTGGACATCTACGCCCGCGACTGAGCTTCGGCCCGACCGATTCCCCAAGCCCGCCATCCGGCGGGCTTTTTCCTTTCTGCGCCATCCGGCGGGCTTTTTCCTTTCTGCGCCATCCGGCGGGCTTTTTCATTTCTGCGCCATCCGGCGGGCTTTTGGATTGCATCGCCACCAGCTGCGTGAGGCCGAAGTGCTATAATTTATGGCTTTGCCTTGCCGTACCGCAGGTTCCGCCCCGATTCCGGTCGTGGCGGAACCCCATGACCTCACTGTCATTGACGCAGCGGGCGGCTTTAACCACAAGGAGAATCAATGCGTCATTACGAAATCATCCTGCTGATCCATCCGGACCAGAGCGAACAGGTTCCGGCCATGCTGGAACGCTACAAGACCATGATCACCGCCGGCGGCGGCAAGGTCCATCGGGTCGAAGACTGGGGACGGCGCCAGCTGGCCTACCAGATCAACAAGCTGGCCAAGGCCCACTACCTGTGCGTCAACATCGAGGCCGAGCAGCCGGTAATGGCCGAACTCGAGCACGCCTTCCGCTTCAACGACGCTGTCCTGCGGCATCTGACCGTGGTCCGGAAGAAGGCCGACACCGGCCCGTCCTCGATGATGAAGACCGTGGAACGCGAAGAAGCGCGCAAGGCGCAGCAGGCGGAGTACCAGTCCTGACGGGCTGACCGCCAGGAGTGAACCAGGTTCTGCTTTCCGCTTGTATCGCCGAGGCCAGTGCCTTGCGCTACACGCCGGCCGGATTGCCCGCCCTGGATTTCAGGCTCGAACACGAGTCCGGGATCGAGGAAGCAGGGCAGCAGCGGCAAGTGAAAGCGGCAGTCAAGGCGATTGCCTTCGGTTCACTGGCCGAAACCCTCGCGCGGCAGCCGATCGGCAGCCCCTGGAGGTTCACCGGTTTCCTGGCGACGCCCCGCAACGGCAAGCACCCCGTGCTCCACGTGCAGAGTTTCCAGCAAGATTAATTTGTTTTCGCTGGTGGACAGGCCAACGGTTCTGTCCCCGGCACTTTAGAAAGGTCCCGAAATGGCCACGTTCAAGAAATTCAACAAGGACAAGCGTCCGAAGCGCAACACCCAGTCGCTGTTGTTCAAGCGCAAGCGCTTCTGCCGCTTCACCGTCGCCGGCGTCGAAGAGATCGACTACAAGGATGTCGACACCCTGCGCGACTTCATCGCCGAGAACGGCAAGATCATCCCGGCCCGCCTGACCGGCACCCGTGCGATCTACCAGCGCCAGCTCAACTCCGCCATCAAGCGTGCGCGCTTCCTGGCCCTGGTCCCGTACAGCGACCAGCACCGCATCTAAGGAGCGACCAGCATGCAAGTCATTCTTCTGGACAAGGTCATCAACCTCGGCGGCCTCGGCGAAATCGTCAAGGTCAAGGACGGTTACGCCCGCAACTTCCTGATCCCGCAAGGCCGTGCCCGCCGTGCAACCGAAGCCAACAAGGCCGAGTTCGAAGCCAAGCGCGCCGAACTTGAAAAAGCGGCAGCCGGCAAACTGGCCGACATGCAGAAGCAAGGCGAGAAGCTGGCCGGCACCACCGTGAAGCTGAGCCAGAAAGCCGGCGTCGACGGCCGCCTGTTCGGTTCGGTCACCAACTTCGACATTGCCGAAGAGTTGACCAAGCAGGGCTACCCGGTCGCCAAGGCGCAGGTCCGGATGCCCAACGGCCCGATCAAGACCGTTGGCGACAGCAACGTCAGCGTGCAGTTGCACACCGACGTCGTGGTCGAGATCAACGTGTCGGTGCTGGGCGAGACGGCCTGACGCCGCCCTCTGGATCGTTTAAGTACCAACAGCCGGACTATCAAGAAGAGGTGCCGCCAAGGCCTCGCAATCCGGAGGCCGCCAACGTGCGGCTTTTTCTTTGGCGACGCGCCAACGACATCGGCTGGGTGCGCGCTGGCGGCCGGCCTCCTTGATCGACCGGACTTCGGACTCTGGCCATTCACAGCCTCAGCCCGTGAGCCCACCGGAAACCCACTGCTTATCCACACCCTTATCCCGTGACTCTGGGCGCCTCGCGGCGTAGCATCCAGGTTGACCCGAGGAGCCCATGTCCGCTGAATTGACCCCCGTTCACCACGACTTTCCGCGCGACCGCCAGAACGCGCAACTCCCGATCCCGCCGCACACCATCGAACCCGAGTCCAGCGTGCTGGGCGGGCTGGTGCTGGACAAGAACGCCTGGGACCGGGTCGGCGACCTGCTGGTCGACAGCGACTTCTACCGTTACGAACACC
>JAJAZH010000113.1 GCA_026785815.1 Ramlibacter sp.
AGCAGCGGCACCTTCAGCTCGGCGACGCCGGCCATCAGGCGCGGGATCTCGGTCCGGAGCCAGTCGACTTCCCCCTCGGGCACCTCGAACACCAGTTCGTCGTGCACCTGCATGATCATCCGGGTTGCGCGCTGCTGCTGGTCCAGCACCTCCTGGACCCGGACCATCGCCAGCTTGATCAGGTCGGCGGCGGTGCCCTGCATCGGCGCGTTGATGGCAGCGCGCTCGGCTCCCCCGCGGCGCGGACCGTTCGGCGAGTTGATCTCGGGCAGGTACAGGCGTCGGCCGAACACCGTCTCGACGTAGCCCTTGCTCTTGGCTGACAGCCGCGTTTGGTCCATGTAGTTCTTGACGCCCGGGTAGCGCTGGAAATAGCGCTCGATGTAATTTGCCGCCGCCTTGGTCTCGATGCCCAGGTTGCGCGCCAGGCCGAAGCTGCTCATGCCGTAGATCAGCCCGAAGTTGATCACCTTGGCATACCGGCGCTGCTCGCTGCTGACCTGGTCCGGCGCGACGTTGAAGACTTCAGCGGCGGTCGCGTTGTGCACGTCCATGCCCTCGGCGAAAGCCTTGACCAGGGTCACGTCTTCGCTGAGGTGAGCCATGATCCGCAGCTCGATCTGGCTGTAGTCGGCGCTGGCGATCTGGTGCCCGGGGGGCGCCACGAAAGCCTCCCGCACCCGCCGCCCTTCGGCGGTCTTGACCGGAATGTTCTGCAGGTTCGGATCGTTGCTCGAGAGCCGGCCGGTGACAGCCACTGCCTGCGCGTAATGGGTGTGGACGCGGCCGGTCCGGGGGTGGGCCATCTGCGCCAGCTTGTCGGTGTAGGTCCCTTTCAGCTTCGACAGGCCGCGGTGCTCCAACAGCTTGGCGGGCAGCGGAAAATCCTCGGCCAGTTTCTCCAGCACTTCCTCATCGGTGCTCGGCACGCCGCTCGGGGTCTTCTTGAGCACCGGCAAGCCGAGTTTGGTGAACAGCACCTCGCCGATCTGCTTGGGACTGCCGAGGTTGAACGGCTGGCCGGCCAGCGCGTGCGCATCCTGCTCGAGCTGCATCATCCGCGCGCCAAGTTCGCCGCTCTGTCTGGCCAGCATCGGCCCATCGATCAGCACGCCGTTGCGCTCGACCCGGTACAGCGCCTCGCTGCTGCGCATCTCGAGGTCGTAGATGAAGCGCAGCCGGCGGTCGGCCTGCAGACGCGGCCACAGCACCAGGTGCACGTCGAGTGTCTGGTCGGAGTCTTCGCAGGAATATTCGGCGGCCTTGTCGACCGCCACCTGCTCGAACGCGATCTGGTGCGTGCCCTTGCCGGCGATGGTCTCGAAGTCGATTCCGCTGCGCCCCAGGTGCCGCTCGGCCAGGCTGGCCAGTCCATGCGGCTTATGCACTTCGAGCACGTAGCTCTGGAGCATGGTGTCATGCTCATAGCCCTGCACTTCGATGCCGTAGTTGGCGAACACGTGCCGGTCGTACTTGACGTGCTGCCCCAGCTTCTTCCTGTCCGGATTCTCCAGCCACGGCTTCAGGCGGGCCAGCACTTCGTCGCGCGGCAGCTGCTCGGGTGCGTCGCCGTAGCGATGCGCCAGCGGCACATAGGCGGCCTCGCCCGGCTTGACGCTGAACGACACGCCGATGATCTCGGCGAGCATCTCGTCGAGCGAACTGGTTTCGGTGTCCACCGCCGTCAGCTGCGCCGAGTCGATCCTGGCCAGCCAGTCGTCGAACTGGGCCCAGGTGAAGATCGTGTCGTAATGCAGGTTGGTCGCCTGCGACAGGCCGGACAGGTCGGGCTCCTCGAACAGGCCGCCGACCTTCTTGCGACTGAGGTGCTCCTCGATCAGCTCGGGCGGCACGTCATGCGTGTCGAGCTGCTTGACCAGGCCCTTGAAGCCGTAGCGCTCGTAGAAGGCCTTCAGGGCGTCGACCTGCTGTCCGCCGATGACGATGTCCTGCAGCTCCGGCAGTCCGGGGATGTGGTCCGCGAGATCGCAGTCCTTGCGGATCGTGAGCAGCGCGCGGCCCTGGGGCAGCCAGTCCAGCGCCTTGCGCAGGTTGTCGCCGACGGCGCCCTTGACTTCGCTGGCGCGCTCGACCAGCGCGTCGAGCGAACCGTATTCCTTGAGCAGCTTCACCGCCGTCTTCGGTCCGACCTTGTCCACTCCCGGCACGTTGTCGACCGAATCGCCGACCAGGGTCTGGTAGTCGACCATCAGGGACGGGGGAACGCCGAACTCCGCCTCGACCCCGGCGACGTCGCGGCGCCGGTCGTTCATGGTGTCGATCACCACCACGTGCTGGTTCACCAGCTGGCTCAGGTCCTTGTCGCCGCTGGAGATCACGGTGTCGATGTCGCGCTCGGTCGCCATGCACGAGAGCGTGCCGATCACGTCGTCGGCTTCGACGTCCGGCACGTGCAACACCTTCCAGCCGAGCAGGCGCACCACTTCGTGGATCGCCGGGATTTGGGCCCGCAGGTCGTCGGGCATGGGCGAGCGATTGGCCTTGTAGTCGGGGTAGAGGTCGTCGCGGAAGGTCCGGCCCGGAGCGTCGAACACGCAGGCCGCATAGTCGGCCCGCACGTCCTTGCGCAGCTTCTGCATCATGTTGATCATTCCGCGGATCGCCCCGGTCGCCGGAGAAGCCGGGTCGCCAGGGACCGCCCGCAAGTCGGGCATGGCATGGAATGCGCGGTAAAGATAGCTGGAACCGTCGACCAGCAACAGGGTTTTGCGGGATTGTTCCGGCTTTGTGGAATCGCTCATCCGGGCATTCTGCCCGCTGGAGCCGACGGCTCGAGGCCCCTACAATTCGGCCATGCGTGCCCCTTTCATCCTGTTGCTCTCGTGTTTCGCCTGGAGCGCGGCCAGCGCCCAGTCCCAGCTGCAGGGCAGCCCGGCCGGCAGCGTCGGCGCGCGCGAGCCATTGCAGCAAGCGGAGCCGGCCGATCCGCGCCGCAACCAGAAGATCGAACGAATGCGGATCGAGGACGACGGCGCACGCATCGACGAACTGAGGGTCGGCGGCCAGAGCCAGAGCATCGTCGTGCAGCCCAAGGCCAACCTGCCCGAGTACGAGTTCCAGCCGACCGACCTGTCGCGCAGCCGCCCCGCCGACAACCGCGACGGACTGTCCAGCCCCAGCAGCCAGCGGGTCTGGAACCTGTTCAAATTCTAGGATGGCCGTCTTCACCGAAGTGGCCGAAGACGAGGCGCGCGACCTGATGCGCCGCCTGCGGCTCGGTGAACTGAGCGAACTGCGCGGCATCCACGGCGGCATCGAGAACACCAACTACTTCGCCACCACCGACCAGGGCGAGTTCGTGCTGACGCTCTTCGAGCGGCTCACCTCGGCGCAGTTGCCGTTCTACCTGCGCCTGATGAAGCACCTGGCGCAGCGCGGCATCCCGGTGCCGGGTCCGCATGCCGTGCCGGACCAGAAGCAGGAGAGCCTGCTGCTGCAGTTGCGCGGCAAGCCGGCGGCAGTGGTCGATCGGCTGCGGGGCCACAGCGAGCTGGCGCCGACGGCCGGCCATTGCGCCGCGGTCGGCACCATGCTTGCGCGAATGCACCTGGCGGCGCGCGACTTTCCGCTGACCCAACCGAACCTGCGCGGCCTCGCGTGGTGGAACGAAACCGTGCCGGTGGTGCTGCCGCATGTGGATCCCGGGCAGGCTGCGCTGCTGCGCAGCGAACTGGCCTTCCAGAACCATGTCGCGGCCTCGTCCGGATACGCGGCGCTGCCGCGCGGGCCGATCCATGCCGACCTGTTCCGCGACAACGTGCTGTTCGAGCGCGGCGAGCTGACCGGCTTCTTCGACTTCTACTTCGCGGGCGTCGATAGCTGGCTGTTCGACATCGCGGTGTGCCTGAACGACTGGTGCGTGGACCTGGCCAGCGGCGCCCATGACGCCAGCCGCGCGAAGTCATTCCTGGATGCCTATGCCGCGGTACGCCCACTGGCCGCAGCCGAGCGCCAGTTGCTGCCGGCACTGTTGCGCGCCGGTGCCCTGCGCTTCTGGATCTCGCGACTCTGGGACGTCCATCTGCCGCGCGATGCGGCTCTGCTAAAACCCCACGACCCGACCCATTTCGAGCGGGTGCTGCGCCAGCGCGTGGCCCGGCAGCCAGTGCTCGCCTGAGGCAGCGCAGGAGACTTATGAAACTGAACATCGTTCCGGCGCGTACTGGCATCACATGGGTCAAGCTCGGCATCTCCACTTTCTTCAAGCAGCCACTCGCGCTGGCGGGGCTGTTCCTGCTGTACATGCTGGTGATGTTCCTGCTGTCGCAGGCGCCTTTGGTCGGCGCAGCGGTGGCGGCGGTGTTCGTCCCGGCCAGCACGCTGGGGATCATGGTGGCCGTGAAGGAGGTCACGACCGGGCGCTTTCCGATGCCGACCGTCCTCGTCAGCGCGTTCCGCGCCGGCCGCAAACGCGCCGGCGCCATGCTGCTGCTCGGGGTGATCTATGCGGGCGGCTGGTTCCTGGGGCTGGCGGTTGCGACCGTCATCGCTCCCCCGCCGTCGGGAGCGGAAGTCTCGACGGCCGCTGGACAAGGGCAACTGGGCTGGTTCTACCTGACGGTCACCCTGCTCTCCCTGCCGCTCAACCTGTTGTTCTGGCACGCGCCGGCGCTGGTCCACTGGCACCAGGTCGCGCCGCTGAAAAGCTTGTTCTTCAGCCTGGTCGCCTGCCTGCGGAATTTCTGGGCCATGACCATTTTTGCCCTGACCTGGCTGGCGATCTTCATGGTGGCATTGTTCGGACTGGCGCTGGTCGGAGTCGCGCTCGGCGGGGCTGCGATGATGACCACCGTGCTGGTGCCGACCTTCCTGCTGCTGCTGGCGATGTTCTCGACCTCCATCTACTTCACCTTCCGCGACAGCTTCGTGGAAGAAGAATTCCCACCCCCGGAGATTTCCCATGACGCAACACATCCTGCTTGACCGCACCGCCGACGAGGTCCTCTGGTTCCAGCGCCGCAGCTTCATCAAGGCGGCGGCCAGCTGGACGGCAATGGGGGGCGCCGCTGCTGCGCATGCGCAGCAGCGCAGCAACGTGGTGGAGATGGTCGGGGACATCACCGTCAATGGCGAACGACTGATGCCGCAGCGCGCGCTGCAGACCGGCGACCAGATCGCGACCGGACCGGATTCGCACATGGTGTTCGTGGTCGGCAACTCGTCGTTCCTGGTGCGGCAGAACTCGCGGCTGGCAGTGGAACGCGGCCGGACGCTGAACACGGTCAGCCTGCTGCGGATGCTGACCGGCGCCGTCGCCAGTGTCTGGGGCCCTGGCAGCAACCGGCGGATCGTCACCCCGACGCTGACCGCCGGCATCCGCGGCACCGGCGTCTACACCGAAGTGCTGCCGGACCAGGGCTATCGCAGCTACTTCTGCAACTGCTACGGCACGGTGGACATGGCGGCCGGTGGCGACCGGCTGGTGTCGCAGTCGAATTACCACCAGTCGTTCTGGGGCGAGGCGCAGGCCAGGAACGGCCGCTTCCTGACGCCTGCCGGCGCCATCAACCACACCGACGAGGAACTGGAATACCTGGCACGCCTGGTGAACCAGCAGACCGCGTGGCAGGTGCTCGGCCGCAAGGGCGTCAAGGACGGCAAGGGCTATATGGAAGAGCGGCCGCCCGAGGCGTACCCGGCATCGCCGCTTCGTTGAATCCCGCTCGGGCTGGCGCCGGCAAGTGACGCTTCCGGCGGCGGGGCCGAAGCGTCAGTTCCTGGCCTTGTCATCGGCGATCGACTTCGCCAGGTCGGCGTACTCTTCGCAAGTGCGGTTGCCGCAGATCCGCTCCAGTTCGGCCAGGTGCTTCTCAGCCTCTGCCGGCTTGCGGTCCATCAAATACGCTTCTCCGATGTCCTCGTGCGCGCCCTTGTGGCGCGGCTGGATTCGCAACGCGGTGTTGTAGTGTTCGAAGGCGTTGGCCAGGTCGGGCGTGGCCCGCTTGCGATAACTGTACCCGAGCAGGTTGTGCACAGACGGGAGCAGAGGTGAGCTTCACGATGCCGGCGCCAATCGGATGGAGATTTGGGCCGACCCATTGACTGCCGACATTGGCACATCTGCCGATGCTGCTGCACATCCCCCGTCGTTTTTCCGCAGAGGCGACCAAAAGAGAAGTGGCGCTGCAAATTTGAACCGCGCAAGTGGAACTCCGGGCATGAAGTGGCTGCGGACGATGCGCGTTCGCTTCGAACCGACAGCGAATGCGCAGCGCGCTCGATAGCGAACTCGCTGCCGCGCTTTAATGGCTGCGATTGGCCGCGCTGGCGACGGTGGCCAACAACTCCGATGGCTCGACCGGCTTCGTCAGATGCGCCATGAAACCGCCGCGCAGGGCCTGGACGCGGTCTTGCGCGCGAGCAAACGCCGTCAGCGCGATCGCTGGGACACCGCCCCCGCGCGCGGGCCCCAGTGCACGCACACGCCTGAGCAGCTCGAACCCGTCCACCTCGGGCATCCCGATGTCGCTCAGCAGCACGTCCGGCCGATGCGCCTCCAGCAGCCGCAGGGCTTCATGCGCATCGCCGGCCACCAGCACCTCGGCTCCGCATTCCTCCAGCATGCGCCGCGCCAGCTCACGCGCGTCGGTGGTGTCATCCACGACGAGCACTTTCACACCCGTCAGTTCGGGCAGGTCGCCCAGGCGGCTGATTTCGACCGCTCCTTTGGGATGCGCGCGCGCGCCTGCATTGCCATAGGCCTGCACCAGCATGACAGGCAGGTGGATTTGGAAGGTCGCGCCCTGACCTTCCCGGGAGCTTGCCTGGACGCTGCCGCCGTGCAGCTCGACCAGGCTCTTGACGATGGACAGGCCCAGTCCCAGGCCGCCGTATTGCCGCGTGGTGGACCCGTCGGCCTGGCGGAAGCGCTCGAACACGTGAGCGACGAACTCGGGTTTGATGCCGATGCCGGTATCCGAGACCGTGATCTCCACGTGCGAATTGACGCGCTCTAGCGTCACCTGCACCTTGCCGCCCTTGGGCGTGAACTTGATCGCGTTGGACAGCAGGTTACCCATCACCTGTTGCAGCCGCCCGGGATCGCCCGGCACCGGGCCGGCCGAAGGATCGAGCATGCGCTCGATGCGGATGTTCTTGGCATCGGCGGCGGGCCGCGCCGTTTCCAGCGCCGCTTCGATGAACGACATGGGCTCAACCGGCTGGACGTCCAAACGCACCTTCCCGGCAGTGATGCGGTTCATGTCCAGCAGGTCCTCGATCAGCTGGATCTGAACCTTGGAGTTGCGCTCGATGATGTCCAGGCCCTTGTCGACGTCCTGCGGCCGGTCACGGCTTCGGCGCAGGATGTGAACCCAGCCAAGGATGGCCGACAGCGGCGTGCGCAGCTCGTGGGACAACGTCGCCAGGAAATCGTCTTTGAGCGCGCTCATGCGTTCGGCCAGGTCGCGCGCCGCCCGCTCGCTCTCGAGCAGCCTCTCGCGTTCCTGCGACGCCTTTTGCGACGCCTCGTACAGGCGGGCGTTGTCGATGGTGACAGCGGCTTGCGCCGCCAAGCCCTCCATGATCCTCTGGCTACGTTCGTTGAACACGCCGGGTTCGGGATGCCCGAAGAACAGGCCGCCGATCACCTCGCCGGAGCGCGACACCACCGGCACGGCGAGGTAGCTGCGCACGGGCAGGTGGTTGGGCGGCATGCCGTGGTGCGGGCCCCACTGCCCGTAGCGCGGGTCCTTCGTCACGTCGTCGCTGCGGATCGGCGGTTCACCCCTGAAGGTCGGCCCAAACAGGGCGGTGGCCCTGGGGTGGCCGAACTTCTCGAACGCTGAAACCGGCGCCCCCGAGAGGGTGTAGAGCAGCAAGACGTCGCCGTTGTCGTCGGTCACGTTGTAGAAGAAAGCGCCGAACTTCGCGCCGATGATCTGGGTGCCCGCATCGGTCACCGCCTGGACGGCGGAGCGCAGGTCCACCATCGAAGCCAGCTCGCGCCCGGTGCTGTTGAGCAATTCCAGCATCCGGGTTTCGTCGCGCAGGGCGTCCTCAGCCTTGCGATGGTCGGTGATGTCGCGATAGCTCCAGACGCGCCCCACCACCTCGCCTTCCACCACCTGCGGGCGAGAATATCGTTCCAGCAGGCGCCCGTCGGACAGTTCCAGCAGGTCGAAGCTTGTTGGCGGCGCGGTGCGATAGATCTCCTCGACTCTCGCAACGACAGCGGAAGGGTCGGTGAAATAGCCTGCGATCACCCGCATCAGAGCGGGGTGGTCAACCCCCTCCAGCAGGGCGGCCTGCGTCTTCCACATCTGCACGAACTTCTCGTTGAAGGCCGTCACCCGGAATGTCTTGTCGGTCACCAGGATCCCGTCGGTTGCGGAATCCAGCGTCGCCTTCATCATCGCCAGGGAATGGGCAAGCTGCCTGGTCTTGCGCTCCAGATCTTCCTTGGCGTCAATCAGCTCCTGCTCGGCCTGCCGGCGGACCTTCAGGATCGTTGAGGCGTTGCGCAGCGCAACTGCCTTCAGCAACTCGTCTTCGTGCTCGGCCTGCATCAGACACCCAGTGCGTGAGCTGCCAGGGCAGTACCTGCCACCCGCGCGCTGATCTTGGCGAAGGCCGTGTCGCGAGTGGTGGAGGTGTCGTCGCAAAACGGCGAGAAGCCGCAATCGTCCGTGGTGCCCAGCCTGTCCAGCGGGAGATAGTCGGCCGCCTGCAGCCCGCGGTCGCGCACCTGCTCGGCGGTCTCGATGCGGGGGTCGATCGGCGCGACCACCCCCACGAAAACAGTCTGGTCGGGCTTCATGTAGCGGCGAATGATCTTGAGCACCTTGACGGGATCTTTCTCGCCGGCCAGCGCCACATAGAAGTTGCCCGCCTTCAGCTCGAACAGGCTGGGCAGCAGCTCCTCGTAGTCCACGTCCGCGCTGTGGGTTGAATCACGGTCACCGCCAGGGCAGGTGTGGATGCCGATGAGCCGGCGGTCTTGCTGCGAAAAGCGCGAAAGGGCCAGGTTGTTCAGGTCGATGAAGCTGTTGAGCAGGTGACCGCTGGGGTCGATCTTCATCGCCAGCCGCCCTTCGGTGAAGTCGATCTGCACCTTGTGAGCACCTTTTTGGAGGCAACGGCGCACCTCGGTCTCGTGTTCCCGCAACAGGTCGTCGATGAACTCTTCGCGCGAATAATCCGGCAGCCCCTCGGCCGGGTACATCAGGCTCAGGGCTGAAGGCGAAATGACGGCCTGCTTCACCGCTACCTTCGAAAAGCGACTGGCCACGTCAAGGAAGGCGTCTGCGTAACGTTTATAACGAAACGGCCCCTGCGTCAGGCGCGGCATGCGGCGCGTGTGACCCGCCGCGAAGGGGATGCGAAAGCCGTCGGGCGCGGTGTTGCGCAACCCGTGTACGCAATAGGTCCAGAAGTTATGGTACTTACGTTGCTCGCCGTCGGTCACTACCGGCGAGCCGGTCTGCTCGAAGCGTTCCACGGTGTCGCGGATCGCCTCTTCGTACAGAGGGAACAGGCTGGGATGCTCGGCATCACCGGCCTTTTCTATCGCTGCCAGTAGGGATAACGGCCTCGGAATACTTCCGATCGGCTCGGTAGGGATCGTCATTCCAATACTTTAGGTGCATCCGCCGCTGCTGGTAGTAGGACGGGCCCTACGCGCTGACATTCGCCTCAGCTCCTCGGACGCGAACATGCCGCGGATACTTTCGGCGACGGTGCAATCGAATCCGGGAAGCCGGTGGACATGCTGCCGCGCCGGCGCGCCAGCCCCTACGTCACCGGCGTCAGCTTGGCCACCGACAGCGCCAGCCACTTGATGCCGTGGCGCGGGAAATTCACCTGGGCCCGCGCGTCGTCGCCCAATCCCTCGAGCGACAGCACCGTGCCTTCGCCGAACTTGGTGTGGAACACCTTCATGTTGGCGCGCAGGCCATGCGCCGGAACCGCCTTTTGCGGCGGCAGCGCCGGGTTGGCAAAAGTGCCGCCGGCCGCCGGGGCGTACTCGCGGCTGAAGCCGCCACCCCGGGTACTGGGATAGCCGGCGCCATAGCCGAAGGAGGAGCCGCCGAAGTTCTGGTTCTTGGGCGTCAGCCACTTGAGCGCGCCCTCGGGCAATTCGTCGAAGAAGCGGCTCTTGACGTTGTAGCGGGTCTGGCCATGCAGCAGCCGGGTCTGCGAGTAACTGAGGTAGAGGCGCTTGCGCGCGCGCGTGATCGCCACGTACATCAGGCGTCGCTCTTCTTCCAGGCCCTCGTATTCCGTCATCGAGCGCTCGCTCGGGAACAGGCCCTCCTCCAGCCCGGTGATGAAGACGCAGTCGAACTCCAGGCCCTTGGCCGAGTGCACCGTCATCAGCTGCACCGCCTCCTGGCCGGCGTTGGCCTGGTTGTCGCCGGACTCCAGCGCGGCATGGGTGAGGAAGGCGGCCAGCGGCGACAGCGTCTCCCCGGTCTCGGCGTCGGGTGGCACGGGTTCGCGCTGGGCCGCCCCGAGCGACCCCGCGCCCCCACTCGGGGCAGGCCGCAGGCCATGGGGGTCCAATTGGTCCGGCGTCGG
>JAJAZH010000114.1 GCA_026785815.1 Ramlibacter sp.
GCAGTGTTCGCTCCAGGATGCGATTGCCCGACGGTCGTCGAGGGCGTACGGCGCATTCGTGGTGGCCAGCCCACGCGCAATGCCGAAAAGGCGAACATCCTCTGCCGCCACCACAACTCGCTACTGAGCTGGATATTCCGCTCATGTGAAGCCACCGTTCCGGACCATGGGAAGCCAGTGGCGGGTACCCGGTTGAGCGCGGGGATTGCAGTCTAGATCGTCGGGTCGGATTTGTCTTCGGTGGTGGATGCGCGCTGGTTCTTTTTGCGCATGGACTCGCCGGTCAGTTCGATCAGTTCGGCGTTGTGGACCAGCCGATCGAGGATCGCATCGGCGAGGGTCGGATCCTGGAACTGGCCGTGCCACAGCTTGATCGGCAACTGGCTGGTGACAAGCACGCTGCCGCGCTGCTGGCGGTCTTCCAGTAGTTCCAGCAACAGCGGTTGGTGATTGGCACTCATCGGCACCAGGCCAAAGTCATCGAGGATCAGCAGGTCGATGCGGCCCAGCGCTTTGAGCCAATGACTGATCCGGCCCTGGGCTTGCAGCGTCGCCAGTTCCTCGCCCAGGCGGGGCAGCCGCAGGTAGCGCACCGACTTCTTCTGCTCGATCACTGCCTTGGCCAGCGCGCAAGCCAGATAGCTCTTGCCGATACCGGTCGGGCCGACCAGCAGTACGTGCTGATGCTGCTTGAACCAGTTCAGGCCGAGCAAGTGCTGCCAGCGGCTCTTGCCGAGCCCGCGCGGCGTCCGCAGGTCGACATCGGCCGGATGCGCGCTCTGGCCGAGCTTGGCCAGCTTGAGTCGTCGGCCCTGGGCCAGGCTGTCGCGATGCAGGCACTCGGCGTCCAACAGGACGGCGAGTGTGTCGATGAGGTCTTCGTGGCACGGCAGGCGTGCGAGGGCGTCGGCGGCGCCGCGTAGACCCAGACGGGCGAGTTGCTGTTGCAGCGGTTCATGCAGCATGGGCCACCTCCATGGCGCCGGAGGCGCCGTAGTAGTCGCCACCGCGCACGTGTTCGTGCGTGATCGTGGGCAGAGCCAGCGGTACCTGCATCTGGGCGACGAGCAGCAGCCGTCGCACATGGTCATAGCCGATGGACTGCAGCGCGACGGCCCGCGCACAGGCCGACTCCACGGCGCTGGCATCGTGGTCGCGGCGCAAGCCGAGCACGCCTTGCGCGCCGCGGATGGCCTGTTCGGGATGGCGCCGCTTGGCGAACAGCGCATCGATCAGGGCCACGGTGGCTGGGCCGATCGCCGCGGCGCGCTGCATGATCTTCGGATCCCGGAAGGCACGGTGATGGGCGGGCATGTGCGCCGGGTCGGTGACAAAACGCTGGCTGGGGTTCATGCGCCGATGCAGGGCGATCCGTGACTGGCGCTGCAGAACTTCGACGTGATGGCCGGTCACGCGAACCTCGACCGTCTGGCCGACGTGGAGATACGGCACGCTGTAGTACTGCCGATGCACATCGACGTGGTAGTCGCGGGCGACCTTGCGGGTCAAGTAAACGGGTACCTCGAAGCGGGTTGCCGGCAACGGCGACAGCAATGGCTGCTCCTCGGCCAACAGACTTTGCCGCGAGCCGACCCGCTTCTGGAACGGGGCCGCGTTCAATGCGATCAACGCCTCGGCCAACCACTGGTTGAGGGCGTCGAGCGAGGCAAACACGCGGTCCCGCGCCGTCGCCAGGATGCGCATCTCGACGATCTTCACCGCGCCCTCGACGGAGGCCTTGTCCTTGGGTTTGCGCACCCGGGCCGGAATGATAGTGATGCCGTAGTGGCGGGCAAAGTCGGCGTACACCGGCGTCAGCCGCGGCTCGAAGCGGTCGGCCTTGGCGATCAGCGCCTTGGGGTTGTCGGGCACACCGACTTTGGCCACGCCGCCGAAGGCCACGAACGCCCGGTGTTGCCCCTCCAGCCAGCTGGCCGCCGTCTGGTCAGCACTGGCGTAGGCGAAGATCGCGTTCGAGTAACCCAGCGCGGCGGTGAAGATTTGCGCTGGCCGCACGGCCTCGCCGTCCCGGTAACGCAAGGTCAATCCGGCGAAGTCGAAGTACGCCTTCTCGCCGGGCACGTGATCATTGCGGTACGACAGATCACGATCGGCCAGGAAGCCGGCGAGCTCGTCACAGAACACGCTGTAGCCGATGCCGTCGCTGTGCAGGTCACGGTACTCGCTCCACAGCAGCCGGCGGGTGACCCCCTTGCGCGCCAGCTCCTTGGCCACCTCGACGTAATTGGGCCGGGCACAGGACTTGGCTGCGCCCTGGTGGGCTGGCCCCTGATACAGGCGCCGCTCCAGCTCGGCATCGGTCATTGCCGGGTCGGGCGGCCAGGTCAGCCCGGACGCGGCAAAGCGCTGCAGCAGCCGCTCCACCGTGGATCGCACCACGCCCAGGCTGCGGGCGATCAGGCGCTGGCTGAGCCCTTGTTCAAAATGTAGATGTAGTAACTCTCGGATCTGTCGCATGAGAAGCCTCGATTGGGACAAGGGAACCTCGCAGCCAAAGCCGCAAGGATGACCCACCTCAACCGAGTGCCCGCACTGGCTTCCCATGATCCGGAATCAAGTGCAGCACACTGGCTTCACATGCGCCAGAATACTGGCCTCACATGCCTCGGAACCGTGGCTTCACATGCTCCGGAATGCTGGCTTCTCTTGAGCCGGAATCTCCAACATTGCTCACCCGATGCCTAACGCCGGAGTTAAGGGGACCCGCCGCCGGATGCTCGGATGAAAATCGGACACATCCGGGTTCCCCTTGAACGACTTGTTAGGCAAGCCTACCAGATGCCTTGCACCTGCTCCACGCGAAGCGGAGTGTTTGTGCCA
>JAJAZH010000115.1 GCA_026785815.1 Ramlibacter sp.
CGTGGTGGTCACCCACCAGGTCAACATCACGGCACTGACCGGGGTCGGCGCGGCTTCCGCCGAAGGGGTGGTGGTGCGGGCCGCCGCCGACGGCAGCTTGCAGAAAGTGGCGACGATCGAGCCCTGAACGCATGGATCCCGGCGCGGAGGCCGGGATGACAGCCCCGGGCATGGATCCCGGCTCGGGGGCCGGGATGACAGCCCCGGGCATGGATCCCGGCTCGGGGGCCGGGATGACAGCCTGGCGTCACCTGGGTCTGCGGGTATCCACCCGCTTCGCGGTGCGCCGCGTTGCCTAGAATTTTTCGATGGCCGAACGACTCTCCCAGATCACCTACGAATCGCTGGCGCCCGAAGTGCGGCCGCTGGCCGACGACATCCTCAAGGTCTCCAGCGCGGCGCTCGGCGGACCGTACAACGCCTTGCTGCGCAGCCCCGAGATGGCGCGCCGCTGCTTCGAACTGCTCGACTACCTGCGCTTCAAGACCACGGTCGACAAGCGCCTCAACGAGTTCGCGATCCTGATCCAGGCGCGCATCTCCAATGCGCAGTACGAGTGGTGGGCCCACGAACCGATCGCTCGCCGCGCCGGTTTGTCCGACGCGGTGATGCGCGACCTGCAGCAATGCCGCCGCCCCGCCGAGATGCAGCACGACGAGCGGCTGGTGTTCGACTACTGCGTGCAGCTCAGCCTCAATCACCGCGTGCCCGACGCCTTGTGGCAGGAGGCGGTGACCAGAATGGGTGAGCAGGCGGTGATGGACCTCACGGTGCTGTCAGGGACCTACGTGATGGTCTCGATGCTGCTCAACGCCACCCAGGTCGGCATTCCCAAGGGCGGCGCCGAGCCGCTCGAGGTGCTGGACCCGAGCGAGATCCGCCGGCGGCTGCTGGCCTGATGCGCACCAAAGCGCACCATCGCGACCCGGCGCGGCCGATCACGATGGTGATGCCGTATGCGCCGGGCGGCCCGGGCGACACCATCACGCGCCTTAAAGAAACTCTTTGATCATGTAGAACGTGTTGTCCTTGATCTTGTGCCAGAGACCGCGCTTCTGCCAGACCTCCAGCTTGATCTCGGTGCAGCGCGCAACGTACTTTTCGAAAATCGCATCGAGCTGGTCGGCGATTCCGGCGTCCAGGATGCCCAGCGTGATCTCGTCGTTGGTGTCGAACGAGCGGTCGTCGAAGTTGGTCGAGCCGACCGCGCTCCAGATGCCGTCCACTGTCATCACCTTCTGGTGCAGCAGCGTGTGCGGGTACTCGAACAGGCGCACGCCCAGCTTGAGCAGCATCCCGAAATTGCGATGGCCGGCGTGCTGCACCATCGGGTTGTCCGAGCCGCTGGTCGACGGCATCATCACGCGCACGTCGACACCGCGCTTGACGGCCTCGCCGAAAGCCTTGATGGCTTCGTTCTTGGGGATGAAGTAGGGGTTCTGGATCCAGATCTTCTTCTTCGCCAGGCAGATCACCGTGTGATGCAGGATCTTCACCGCGGGCGCCGAGCTCTCCGGCTTGGCATAGGCGGCGTGGATGGTGATGTCGCCGGCCGGCTCCAGCTTGGGGAAAGCGTGCTCCCCCAAGAACACCTCGCCGGTCTCCCCGACCCAGTTCTCGCTGAACGCGGCCTGGATGCTGTGCACGATCGGGCCGTGCAGCCGGACGCTGACATCCGAGTTGTGCTTGCCGTCCTCGGCGTTTCCCATCCATTCGTCCACCACGCAATGGCCGCCGACAAAAGCTTCGCGGCCGTCCAGGATCACCATCTTGCGGTGATCGCGGTCGTTCAGGATGCCGATGGTGTAGATCGAGCGCTTGTGGAAAAACTCGACCCGGCAGCCGGCATCGCGCATCTGCTTGACGGCTTCCTTGCCGGCCTTACTGGACCCGGTGGCGTCGAGCATCACGCGAACCTTCTTGCCGGCACGCGCCTGTTCGGTCAGCACGTCCGCCATGCGCTGGCCGAGCACGCCTTCCTTCCAGAGAAAGGTCTCGAAGTGCACCGTGTGCCTGGCGGCCTGGATCCGCTCGATCAGGACATCGAAGAAAGCCCCGTTTTCCAGGATCTCGACCGAATTGCCGCTGTGCACGGTGCTGACCGTCAGGCCGGCCAGCGAGGGCAACAGGTCCTCGATGGAAGCGTCGGACTGGATACGGAGTTTGGGGTTCCAGTGGCGGCGGATCGACCAGATCACCAGGATCAGGATGACGGCCAGGACGATGAAGAACACCAGGATGAGCGACGGGGTCTCGTAAAGTAGGTCAAGCATCCCGCGATTGTCCAGCACGCACGCGTCCGGCGCGGACGGGGCGTTTCAGTCCAGGCGTCTGGGCGGCAAAGAAACGTCTTCATGCCGGGCTCGACCCGGCACCACGTCCTCGATCGTCGCCGGGCCGCCCCCAAGGCGACTGAAGCCCCCTCGGGGGGGGCAGCGCAGTCCACGAAGTGACAAGCGTGGGGTCCAGGGCTGCGACGAGTCGCCGAAACCGCGGCGGTCATAGCTGATCACGCGGTAGCCGGCCTGCACCAGTGCCGGCACC
>JAJAZH010000116.1 GCA_026785815.1 Ramlibacter sp.
ACCGATGCGCAGATCGGCGAGCAGCTTGCTGGCGTCGATGGCGACCGCGCCGACCGCCTTGCGGGCCTGCAGGCCGCACTGAAATGCGGCACCAGCTGCGGCTCCTGCCTGCCGGAGCTCAAGCGCAGGGTGCGAGACACCGCGTCAGAAACCGTCTGACTGTCGGCCGCCCTCCAACCGTCATGCCCGGCTCGACCCGGCACCGACGAATTGTCATGCCGGGCCTGACCCGGCATCCACGGCTCCAATGCCATGGATTGCGGGTCAAGCCCGCAATGACAGATCGTTGTTATCACGGGTTCGATCCGCCGCAACTTGTCATGCCGGGCCTGACCCCTCCGAACGTCATGCCGGGCTCGATCCGGCATGCATGAATTGTCATGCCGGGCCTGACCCGGCATCCACGGCTGCAAGGACCATGGATTGCGGATCAGGTCCGCAATGACAGATCGCGGGAGCCGGCCCCGCATTGACAGTCTGGATTCGGCTGATCGCCCTGCGTCATCCAGTGTCTGAGAAAATCGCGCGATGGGCATCAGCCAGTACATCAAGGAAATCGGCCGCGGACAGCGTGGCGCGCGGCCGCTCGACCGGACCCAGGCCACCGACCTGATGGCCCAGGTGCTCGATGGGACGGTGACGGACCTGGAACTGGGCGGCTTTTGCCTGGCGATGCGGATCAAGGGCGAAACCCCGGACGAGATGGCCGGCTTCCTGGACGCCGCGCAGGCGCGAATGACGCAGCTGCCGGCCAGCGAGCGGCCGGTCGTGGTGCTGCCAAGTTACAACGGGGCGCGCCGGCTGCCGGTGTTGACGCCGCTGCTGGCGCTGCTGCTGGCGCAGCGCGGACTGCCGGTGCTGATCCACGGCTCGGCCACCGAAGACAGCCGCGTCACCGTGCCGCAGGTGCTGGGCGCGCTCGACCGGGCGCCACTGGCCGCCATCCGCTCCATCGCCGCCGGGGAAGTGGCCTACGCGCCGCTGGAACTGATCAGTCCGGGCCTGAAGCGGCTGCTGGACGCGCGCCGGGTGCTCGGCCTGCGCAATTCGGGGCACAGCATGGTCAAGCTGATGAACCCCAGCGCCGGTGCGGCCGTGATCGTGAGCAGCTACACCCACCGCGAGTACGCCGAGTCGATGTCGGCTGTGTTCCAGCTGCGGGAGTCGACGGCGCTGCTGCTGCGCGGGACCGAGGGCGAAGCGGTGGCCGACGCGCGCCGGCTGCCGCAGATGGACGGCTTCATCCGCGGCCGCCACTTGGTGCTGGAACTCGGTCAGAAGGGCACGCTCACCGACCTGCCGGACCTTCCGCGCGACATCGACGCCCACAGCACCGCAGCCTACATCCGCGATGTGCTGGCCGAACGGCGGCCGGTTCCGCTGTCCATGGCGCAGCAGGTGGAACATATCTTGCGTCTGGCTGAAGCAGCATGAACAACCACGGCAATCCACTCAGCGCCACCGGCAAGGTCACCCTGGTGGGCGCCGGCCCGGGCGACCCGGAACTGCTGACCCTGAAAGCCCTCAAGGCGATCCAGGCTGCGACGGTGCTGCTGGCGGACGACCTGGTGAGCGACGAAATCATCGCCTACGCCGCGCCGACTGCCCGGGTGGTTCACGTCGGCAAACGCGGCGGCTGCAAAAGCACGCCGCAGGCCTTCATCGAAAAACTGATGGTGATGGCGGCGCGCGAAGGCGAGAACGTGGTGCGCCTGAAAGGCGGCGACCCGTTCATCTTCGGCCGCGGCGGCGAAGAGGTGGAGCACCTGCGCGCGGCCGGCATCGAAGTGCATGTCGTCAACGGCATCACTTCGGGGCTGGCGGCCGTCACCTCGCTCGGCGTGCCGCTGACTCACCGGCAACACGCGCACGGCGTGGTGTTCGTCACCGGCCACGCCAAGCCTGATTCCGGCGGCACCGACTGGCGCTCGCTCGCGGTCACAGCGCGCGACGCCAGGCTGACGTTGGTGATCTACATGGGCGTCAGCGGCGCCCGCCACATCCAGCAGGAGCTGCTGACAGCGATGCCGGCGACCACCCCGGTGGCCGTGATCCAGCGCGCCAGCCTGCCCGACCAGCGCCACACCGTCAGCACGCTAGGCGAGCTGGCCGCCGCGATCGAACGCGAGCAGTTCGCCAGCCCGTCAGTGATCGTGATCGGCGATGTCGTGAGTGGCATCACCGCCGCGCAAGCAGCGCCACCGCAGTTCCGGACCGCCTGAACCGGCGTCCATTGCGCGCACGCGGCTGTCGTCCCGCCAAAGGTTGTCATCCCGGGGTCGACCCGGGATCCAGACGCCACAAGTGCCAGTACCGTCGATCCAGGAACAGGAGGAGGCAGCTTCTTCTTGAACGGAGGTCACTCGGTATCGCGCCAGCAAGACATGGTTCCCGGATCAAGTCCGGGATGACACCATTGGGAGGGATGACCCCTTCGCAGGGACGACGGGCCTTGGGTCCCGAGTCGACAGCCCTCGCTGCGGGATCACCGCGCGGACAGCCCGCGCGGTCCCCTACACTGCGGCGCATGCTGTTTTTCGATGTGGTGGTGATCGGCGCCGGCGCCGCGGGGCTGTTCTGTGCCGGCCAGGCCGGCCAGCGCGGGCTCACGGTGCTGCTGGTCGACCACAGCGAGAAGGTGGCGGAGAAGATCCGCATCTCGGGCGGCGGCCGCTGCAACTTCACCAACCGCGAACTCGAGCCGGCGGCGCCGCAAAAGCACTTCCTGGGCGGCAACGCCAACTTCTGCCGCTCAGCCCTGTCGCGCTACACGCCGCAGGACTTCATCGAGCTGGTGCGCAAACATGCGATCCCGTTCCACGAAAAGCACAAGGGCCAGCTGTTCGGCGACCACTCCGCCGACGATTTCATCCGCATGCTGCTGGCCGAATGCGATGCCGGCGGCGTCACTCGCTGGCAACCGTGCAG
>JAJAZH010000117.1 GCA_026785815.1 Ramlibacter sp.
ACTCGGTGCCGCCCAGGTGCAGGTAGCGGATGGCGCCGAAATCGGAGAAGCTGACTTCGGCAAATGGCGGCGCGCGTTCTTTCAAGGTGCGCGGATTATCCCGTGCTATTTCTCGACCGCGGCGTAGACCATGTTGCGCAGGACCGAGCGGTAGGCCACCCGCTGCCTGGGCGACTGCATCATGAACACCACGAACAGGTTGGTCTTGGGATCGACCCAGAAGTACGTGCCACCGGCACCACCCCACCAATAATCTCCCGCCGGAGTGATGTAGGAGGCCTCGCCGTTGACCTTGCGGGTGGCGAAGCCGAGGCCGAAACCATGGCCGGCACCGGGCAGGTAGAGCGGGCCGGGAGACACCGCGGTGCCCAGGTGGTCAGCTGTCATGTACTCGATGGTCTTGGGGCTGAGGTAGCGGCGGCCGTCGAGCGCCCCGCCGTTGAGCATCATCTGCAGGAAGCGCGAATAGTCGGTGGCGGTCGAGACCATGCCGCCGCCGCCGGACTCGAACTTCCGTTCCACTCGCGGGTCGCCGACAACCGAACCGGCGCCGATGACGCGATCGTCGCCCCGGGGCTCGGCGATCCGGGCCTGGCGCGCCGCATCGGTGACGTAGAACATGGTGTCGCGCATGCCCAGCGGCTCCAGCAGCCGGGCCCGCAGCAGGGAGTAGAGGCTCTGCCCGGAGGCCACTTCCAGCACCCGGCCCAGCACGTCGGTGGAGTAGCTGTAATCCCAGGTGCTGCCCGGGTGGTAATGCAACGGCAGGGTGGCCAGCTTTTCCGCGAACTCGGCGGTGGTGTAGTCGCCGGAACCCACTCCCGCATCCAGATACGCCTTCTTGACCAGCGAATCGCCGAAGAAACCATAGGTCAGGCCCGAGGTGTGGCGCAGCAGGTCCTGCACGGTCATCTGCCGGCGCGCGGCGACCAGTTCCAGGCTCTTGGCCCCGCTCGCCGGATCGACCTTCTCGACGCCGACTTTCAGGTTCGCGAAACTGGGGATGTAGCGCGACACCGGCGCCTCCAGCAGCAGCTTGCCCTCTTCGACCATCATCAGCGCCGCCACCGACACCATCGGCTTGGTCATCGAATAGATGCGAAAAATGCTGTCCTTGCGCATCGGACCCGTTCCAGCCGCATCCTGGCGACCGATCGCCTCGTAGTAAGCCAGCCGGCCGTTGCGCGCGACCATCACCACCGCGCCGGGCACGCGCCCGGCGGCCACCTCCTGGCGGACCCAGTCGCCGATTCGCGCCAGCCGTTCCGACGACATGCCAACGTCTTCGGCCCGCGCGGCCGGCAGGTCCTGGGCGCCAGCGGCATGGACCCAGAACGCCAACGCGGCGGTCGCCAGGCACCGGCTCCAGCGCCTGTTCCCGAAACAGTTCAATTGCAGTGTGAAGATCATCTCTTGCCTCCTGTGGAGTCAGGCTTATCGCATAGGCGGATGCATCTGCCAAGCCGCCCCAAGCCGGCGCCGCTGCGGCAGAATCCTCGGTTTGACCGGGTGGAGACGACGATGGACATGGATGTTGTGTGGGCGTTCCTGAGCACGCAGGGCCTCGACTTCGGCATGAAGGTGCTGGGAGCGATCGTTGCGTGGTTCGTCGGCCGCTGGCTGATCGGGATGATCAAGCGGGTGGTCCACGCCGCGCTGCGCCGCGGCCGCAGCATCGACGAGACGCTGGCGACCTATCTCACCACCTTCGTCGCGGTGGCGCTCAATGTGCTGCTGGTGCTGGCGCTGCTGGACATCTTCGGAGTCAAGACCACGTCCTTCGCCGCCTTGCTGGCCGGCGCCGGGCTGGCGATCGGCACGGCATGGGGCGGCCTGCTGACGCACTTTGCCGCCGGCGTTTTCCTGCAGGTGCTGCGACCGTACAAGGTCGGCGACCAGGTGACCATCGGCGGCGTCAGCGGCATGGTCAAGGAATTGGGCCTGTTCGGAACCACCCTGATCACCGGCGACAGCATCACGGCGCTGGTGGGCAACAACAAGGTGTTGTCCGATGTGATCCAGAACTTCAGCACGCTGCCGGCACGGCGCGTCGACACCACGGTGAAGGTGGACAACAGCGTCAACGTGCGCGAAGCCATGGAACGGCTGCGTGCAGCGCTGGCCAACGTACCGAACGTAGCGCAGACCCCGCCGCCGGAGGTCGAGATCCTGCAATTCACGCCCGAGGGGCCGCTGCTGGCCGTGCGCCCCTACACCCACACCAATCACTATTGGCAGGTGTTCTTCGACACCCACAAGGCGATCGTCGACAGCTTTACCGCTGCTGGCTATCCAGTGCCCGAAGTGCGGACCGCGCAGCGCGCGATTCAGGAGGCAGGCAGCAGCCCGGCCAATCCGGGCAGGGCCTGACACGCGTTTCGCGTCGTCGCTCCGGCCAGCTCCGCCAGCGGGATGCCGCGCAGCTGCGCCAGCACCTGCGCGATGCGCGGCAGCTCGGCGGGTTGGTTGCGTCCCTGCGGTACACCCGCCTCGCGCTGCTGCGCCGTGGCGTACAGCCAGTGCGGCGGGATGTCCGGCGAGTCGGTCTCCATGACGATCGCTTCCAGCGGCAGGCTGGTGGCGAGGCGCCGGATCTGCTGCGCGCGATCGTAGGTCAGGTTGCCGCCAAAGCCGAGCTTGAATCCCAGGTCCACGAACTGCATGGCCTGCTGGACGCTGCCGTTGAACGCGTGGGCGATGCCATTCAATCCGGCGCCCCTCAACTGCTTGAGCAGCTGGTCGGCCGACCGCCGCACATGCAGGATCACCGGCAGGCCATGCTTGCGGGCCAGCGCCAACTGCTCGCGATAGAAGAATTCCTGGCGCGCCGGATCGAGCCCGGGCACGAAATAGTCGAGGCCGATCTCGCCGACGCCAACCAGCCGCTGGTCGTGCCGGTGCAGAGTCAACGCCCGGTCCAGCAGGTCCAGGTCGGCCTCGGCGGCGCTCCCGGTGCACAGCGGATGGATCCCCAGCGCATAGGCGTCGCCGTTGCTGTGCGCCAGTTCGCGGACGGCATCGAAATTGGCCGCCTCGACTGCGGGAACGACGCAGATCGCGACGCCCGCTGCCTTCGCCCGCGTGTGCACCTGCCCCCGGTCGAGCGCGAACTCGGGAGCATCGAGGTGGCAGTGCGTGTCGATCCAGGGCGCCATGGTCAGGATGATGCCGCAAGCGTGCAGGGCCGTTGAAACCGTGATACCGTGTGTTTTCGTTTTCCCCAGCAGTTTCCATAGGTGAACGGATGCGCAGGACCGCCCTCTACAGCTCCAGCCGTGCCGGCCGTGCCTCGGAGGCTTCGGCTTCGTCCGAAGCAGAGCCGGCGGCTGCCCCCGCAGGCCCGGTTCAGCCTTCGCGCATTTCTCTTTCCAGTCCTCGCCTGCTCTGGGCCGCCATCGCGCTGCTCACGGTCCTACTGTTGGTGACCCTCAGCCTGTCCCTGCGTCCGCTGCAGCGCAAGCTCACCCAGGCAGACATCAACGCCGCGGTGCTCAAGACCATGGAAACGCAGGTCATGCCGTCCGAGTACGCGCGGGCCTACGAGAACATCCGGCCGTCGGTGGTGCGCGTCATCAGCTATGTCAAGAAGAGCCGGCTGAAGGAAGAAAAGGACCTCAAGAGCGCGAAGCTCGCAGTCAAGCCCAAGGCCCTCGGCCCGGCCCCTGGCGCCGGTCCGAATCCGACAGACGACGAGGAAGTGGAGCACGGCGTCGGCACCGGCGTGGTGATCATCGACAAGGGCGTGATCCTGACCAACCTGCATGTGGTCTCCGGGGCCGACCGGATCAAGGTCGTGTTCTCGGACGGGCTCGAATCCAGCGCCTCGATCACCGCCGCCCAGCCCGAGAACGACCTGGCCGTGCTGCAGGCCGCGAAGATTCCCGACGACATGATCGCGGCCACGATGCGCTCCACCAACGACCTCGCCCCCGGCGACAAGGTGCTGGCTGTCGGCTTTCCGTTCGGCATCGGCCCATCAGCTTCCGGTGGCGTGATCTCGGGCCTGCGGCGCGTGTTCCGCTCGCCCGAAGGCAAGCAGGAAATGAAGAATCTGATCCAGTTCGACGCCGCTGCCAACCCGGGCAATTCCGGTGGGCCGCTGGTCACCATGGACGGCGAGGTGGTGGGCATCGTCACTGCCATCCTGAACCCGACGCCGGCGCGCACGTTCCTGGGCATCGCCTTCGCGGTGCCGATCGAAAACGCCGCTGCCGCCGCCGGACTGCCGCCGTTCTGACGCGCGGGCCCGTCCGCCCGTCCCCACCCCTTTTTGTTCCCTCTTCATCCTTCTTCGCCAGACCACCCCATGGAAAAAAGCACCCGACAGGACAGCACCACCGCCCAGTTGATGGAGCAGATCCTCTACGAGGTCAAGCGCGTCGTCGTCGGCCAGGACCGGTTCCTCGAACGGGTCATGGTGGCGATGCTGGCCCAGGGCCACCTGCTGGTCGAAGGCGTGCCCGGGCTGGCCAAGACGCTGACCATCAAGACCCTCGCCAACACGATGCGCGGGCAGTTCAAGCGGATCCAGTTCACGCCCGACCTGGTGCCTTCGGACCTGGTCGGTACCCGCATCTACAACCAGAAGACCGGCGACTTCTCGACCTCGCTTGGCCCGGTGTTCACCAACCTGCTGCTGGCCGACGAAATCAACCGCGCGCCGGCCAAGGTGCAGAGCGCGCTGCTCGAAGTGATGCAGGAGCGCCAGGTCACCATCGCCGGGCAAACCCACAAGGTACCGCACCCGTTCCTGGTGATGGCGACCCAGAACCCGATCGAAACCGAAGGCACCTATCCGCTGCCGGAGGCCCAGGTCGACCGCTTCATGATGAAAGTGCTGGTCGACTACCCGACCGACGAAGAAGAGTTCGTGATCGTCGAGCGCGTGACCGGACCGCCGGTGACCGTGTCCGCGGTTGCCAGCACCGAGCAGCTGGCGGTGCTGCAGCAGGAGTGCCGCCGCGTCTATGTCGATCCCTCGCTGATCCAGTACGCGGTGAAGCTGGTGTCAGCCACCCGCACTCCCGAGAAGCACGGGCTGAAGGAGCTGGGCAAGTACCTCACCTTCGGCGCCAGTCCGCGGGCCACGATCAACCTCACCGAAGGCGCGCGGGCGCTGGCCATGATGCGAGGCCGCACCTACGCCCTGCCTGAAGACATGACCGACCTGGTGCCTGACGTATTGCGCCACCGGCTGGTGCTGTCTTACGAGGCCCTGTCCGAGGGCCTGTCCTCCGACAGCCTGGTCGAACGGATCATGGTGAGAATCCCCGCGCCGCCCCGGCCGCTCGAACATGAAAAGCTCGCCGCCTGAGACGACTGCGTCGGGAGCGGGCGCAGAACAAGTCCTGCGCCGGCTCGAATGGACGGTGCTGCGCCGGCTCGACGGGCTGCTGCAGGGCGACTACCGGACCTTGCTGCGGGGCGCCGGCCTCGACCTGGCGGACCTGCGCGAGTACCAGCACCACGACGACGTCCGCCACATCGACTGGAACGTCACGGCGCGGACCGGGACGCCGCATGTGCGGGTGTTCACCGAAGACCGCGAAATGGCGGCCTGGTTCCTGCTGGACCTGAGCCCGTCGGTCGACTTCGGCTCCGGCGAGCAGCGCAAACGGCAGGTCTCGGCGGAATTCGTTGCAGTGCTGGCGCGCATGCTGACGCGGCACGGCAACCGCGTCGGCGCGATGTTGTATGGCTCGGGGGTGGACAGCATCATCCCGACCCGCGGTGGCCGCCGGCACGTGCTTCATTTGCTCGACAGCATGCAGACCCGGCCCGCACCCGTAGAGGCAGGACCGACCCGGCTGGCCGATCTGCTGGAATCGGGCGCCTCGTTGATCAAGCGCCGCTCCACCATTTTCGTGGTGTCGGACTTCATCACCGAGCCCGGCTGGGAAAGGCCGCTGGGGCACCTGGCGCAACGCCATGAAGTCGTGGCGGTGCGGTTGCTCGACCCGATGGAACTGCAGCTGCCTGATCTGGGATTGCTGACCATCCGCGATGCCGAGACTGGCGAACAGATGCTGGTCGACACCCATGACTCCGGCTTTCGCAAACGCTTCGCCCGGATCGCGGCCCAGCGGGAGTCGGAACTGCGCCAGACCCTGGTGCGGGCCGGCGTCGATGCCCTGGAACTCTCGACCGATGCCGACCTGGTCGATGCGATCGTCCGCTTCACCGAAATGCGCAAGCGCCGCTCCCGGCTCAGTGGCGGCGGCGGGTTGCCGGCGCACCTGAAGCACGCGGCCTGACGGAAACCCTCATCATGTACTTCCAGTGGCCCGAATTTCTTTGGCTGATGCTGGCACTGCCGCTGCTGGTGCTGCTGTACCTCTGGCTGCTGCGACGCAAGAAGAAGATGGCCTTGCGCTACGCCTCGCTGTCGATCGTCAAGGAAGCCATGGGGCCGGGGCAGAGCGTGCGCCGCCATATCCCGCCGGCGCTGTTCCTGCTGGCCATCGCCGCGATGCTGATTTCGGCTTCACGGCCGATGGCGGTGATCACCCTGCCCTCGACCCAGCAGACCGTCATGCTGGCGATGGACGTCTCCGGCAGCATGCGCGCCACCGACGTCAAGCCCAACCGGCTGGTGGCGGCCCAGAACGCCGCCAAGTCCTTCCTCACAGAGCTGCCGCGACATGTCAAGGTCGGCATCGTCGCGTTCGCCGGCTCGGCCCAGCTGGCCCAGCTGCCGACCGTGAATCGCGAAGACCTGGTGTCGGCGATCGATCGCTTCCAGCTGCAGCGCGGCACCGCCATCGGCAACGGCATCGTGATGTCGCTGGCGACGCTGTTCCCCGATGCCGGCATCGACTTGGAGTCGATGCAGACCGGCCGGGACCGGCAGCGCGGTTTCGCGATTGACGGCGAGAAAAAGGATAAGAAGGCGTTCACACCGGTGGCTCCAGGCTCCTACACCTCGGCCGCGATCATCATGCTGACCGACGGCCAGCGCACCACCGGCGTCGACCCGATCGAGGCGGCCAAGCTGGCCGCTGACCGCGGGGTCCGCATCTACACGGTGGGCATCGGCACGGTCGATGGCGAGACCATTGGCTTCGAGGGCTGGTCGATGCGGGTCCGGCTGGACGAAGAGACGCTCAAGGCGATCGCCACCCGGACCAATGCCGAGTATTTTTATGCCGGCACCGCCGCCGACCTGAAGAAGGTCTACGACACGCTCAGCACGCGCCTGACGGTGGAGAAAAAAGAAACCGAGATCTCAGGCCTGCTGGCGCTTGCCGCAGCGGCGCTGTCGCTGCTGTCCGCCGGACTGTCGCTGCTCTGGTTCAACCGGATTTTGTGAGATTGCGGGCCCAGTCAGCCTGGCGCTGACTCTCATCGCGGCTGACCCCGTCATCCCGTGCTCACTCTGTCATCCCGGCTGACCTTGTCATCCCCGCTGACGCTGACCCCGTCATCCCCGCTGACCCCGTCATCCCGCGCTAACTCTGTCATCCCGGCTGACCTTGTCATCCCGCTGACCTTGTCATCCCCGCTGACCTTGTCATCCCGGCCTCGAGCCGGGATCCACGCAGTCACACAAATACCGTCGATCAAGGATCGCGGCAGTGATTGCGTTTGATTGGGAGATCTGCGAGGGCGCGTTGCGAAGATGGATGCCGGATCGATTCCGGCATGGCAACAAGAGGCCTCCTCTTTAACCCAGCCGCCCCGACGTCAACCGCAGCTGGCGGCCGCAGCGCGCGGCCAGGGTTTCGTCATGGGTCACCAGCACGAAGGCGGTGCCCTGGTCCCGGGCCAGTTGCAGCATCAGTTCGAACACGCCATCAGCCGTGCTGCGATCGAGATTTCCGGTCGGTTCGTCGGCCAGCACGCACGCCGGATGCGTCACCAGCGCCCGCGCGATCGCCACTCGCTGCCGCTCGCCGCCTGACAGTTCGGCTGGCCGGTGCTTGACGCGGTCTGCCAATCCCACCGATTCAAGCGTCCTGGCGGCCTGGGCATGGCACTGCTCGATCGGCAGCCGGCGGATCCGCAGCGGCATGGCGACGTTGTCGAGGGCGCTGAACTCGGGCAACAGGTGGTGGAACTGGTAGACGAAGCCGAGGTGCTCATTGCGCAGCCGCCCTTGCTCGGCCGCGCTCAGGACCGACATCTCGCGTCCCATCAGCTGCACCTGGCCCGCGCTCGGCGCATCCAGGCCGCCCAGCAGGTGCAGCAGCGTGCTCTTGCCGGAACCGGACGCGCCGACGATGGCCAGCGTCTCGCCCGCATGCACCTGCAGGTCCACGCCCTTGAGCACCTCGACATCGAGCCCGCCTTCGCCGAAGCGCTTGGTCAACCCCTGGCACCGCAGCACGATGCCGTCATGAATTTCATTCATAGCGCAACGCCTCGGCCGGATTGACCCGGCTCGCGCGCCAGCTCGGATAGATGGTGGCGACGAACGCCAGCGCCAGCGAGATCAGGGCGATCGGCATGATGTCGGCGCTTTGAGGCTCGCTCGGCATCCGGCTGATCAGGTAGATGTCTTTCGGCAGGAAGCTGGCGTTCAGAGCGCCTTCGAGGGCCGGCACGATCACGTCGATGTTGACCGCGATGCCGAGCCCGAGCAGCAGGCCCGCCAGGGTGCCGATCACTCCCACCATGGCGCCCTGCACCACGAAGATGCCCATGATGCTGGCCGGACTCGCACCCAGCGTCCGCAGGATGGCGATGTCGGCGCGCTTGTCGGTCACGGTCATGACCAGCGTGCTCACCAGGTTGAAAGCCGCGACCGCCACGATCAGCGTCAGGATGATGAACATCATCCGCTTCTCCAGTTGCACGGCGGCGAACCAGGTGCGGTTCTGCCGGGTCCAGTCCTTGATCAGGAACGAGCCGGTCAGCGTGCGCGACAACTCGGAGGCGACCTCGCGGGCCTGGTGCAGGTCCTTCAGTTTCAGGCGGATGCCGGTCGGGCCCTCGAGCCGGAAGATCCGCTGCGCATCGTCCATGTGCAACAGCACCAGGCCGTTGTCGTATTCATAGTGGCCGGAATCGAAGGTGCCGACCACCGTCATCTGCTTCAGGCGCGGCACCACGCCAGCCGGAGTGACCTGGCCGCTGGGCGCGATCAGCGTCACCGGGTCGCCGTCCCGCACGCCGAGATTGCGGGCCAGTTCGGCCCCCAGCACGATGCCGAACTGGCCCGGCACCAGCCGCTTGAGACTGGTGTTCTGCAGGGTCGCGGCCAGCTCGGTGACTTCGCTTTCGCGCGCCGGATCGATGCCCCGGACGATCGTTCCGCGCATGTCCTCGCCCCGGGCCAGCAACGCCTGCGCCGCCACGAAGGGCGCAGCGCCGATCACCTGCGGGTTCTTGCGCGACTCGGCCAACGTCAGGCCGACATCGGGCAACACGCCGCCGCCCGGTCCGTAGATTTCGATATGCGACACCACGCCCAGCATCCGGTCGCGCACTTCTTTCTGGAAGCCGTTCATCACCGACAGCACGATGATCAACGCCGCGACGCCGAGCGCGATGCCGAGCATCGAAACACCGGAGATGAAAGAGATGAAGCCGTTGCGGCGGGTGGCGCGGCCGGCTCGCGTGTAGCGCCAGCCGAGGGCCAGTTCGTAGGGAAGTCGCATGGACAAGCGTGAGTGCAGGGTCCCGATTGTGGCATCCCGGACAATAGCGACATGTCAGACGGTGTCCACTTGTTGATCCCCTTCGCCGCATCGGCTGCAGCCGGTTGCCAGCAGGCGATGCAGACACTGGAACTGCCGCAACTGCAGCGCCTGTTGGCGCGGCTGTCTCCCTCCGCTGTCGACCAAGGCGATGCACGCAGCCTGTCCCCGCCCCACGAGCGGGTGCTGGCCGCCGCCAGCGGTCTCTCGGCGCCCGACGGCTGCATTCCATGGGCCGCGTGGCAAGTCAGGCAGGCCGGCCGATCCGCTGGCAGCGACGCCTGGAGCTGGATCACGCCGTGCCACTGGCATGTCGCGACCGACCACATCGTGATGGGAGACCCGCAGCAGCTGCGCCTCGATGC
>JAJAZH010000118.1 GCA_026785815.1 Ramlibacter sp.
ACCTCGTCGATCACGCCGAACAGGTACGGGTAATTCACTTCGCCAAGATCCGGCTCGTGCCGCTGCGGCACGCCCGCGATCTGGAAATGGCCGACGCGGCCGGTCGGCAGATATTGGCGGATCTTCATGGCGACGTCACCCTCGACCACCTGGCAGTGGTAGAGATCGAACTGCACCTTCACATTGGGCACACCGATCTCCGCCAGCAGTTGATGGGCATGGTCCTGGCGGTTCAGGAAGAATCCGGGGATGTCGCGCGGATTGATCGGCTCCAGCAGCAGATCGACGCCGTGCCGGGCGGCCAGCCCGGCGGCCAATTTCAAGTTGGCAACATAGGTGGCCTGCACAGACTCCCGGCTGGTTCCCGCCGGCAACAGCCCCGCCATCACATGCACTCGCGAACACTGCAAGGCATCCGCGTAGTCGAGCGCCTGGTCGATCGCCTTGCGAAAGTCCGCCTCCCGTCCAAGCAGACAGGCCAGCCCCCTCTCGCCGCCGTCCCAGTTTCCAGGCGCTGCGTTGAACAGCACCTGCTGCAAGCCATTGGCTTTCAGGCGCGCCGCGATCTCGCGCGCATCCCAGGCGTACGGAAACAGGTACTCGACCCCCTCGAAGCCATCCCGGGCAGCCGCCTCGAAGCGGTCGAGAAACTCCAGCTCGGGGTAGAGCATCGACAGATTGGCTGCGAAACGCGGCATGCGTAATCCTTCAGCGAACCGGCAGCTTGACGGCGCCCGGATTTTCCCGGATGTAGTCGCGCACCACGGTTTCAAAATCCTTGTCGGGCAGCAATCCGAGCGCCCGGGCGCGGGTGGATGCGACATTGCCGGGCCAGGTCTTGACCAGCTTCTGGATCGCCGGGTCGGGTGTCCAGTCCAGCAAACCGGTGGCCGGCTTGCCCGCGACCCGCTCCAGCGCATCGGCCATCGCGCCGACGCTGGTCCGCAACGCCGGCAGGTTCATGCCGGTCAGCGGTCCCCATTCTTCGTCGGTTGCCTCCGCCGCCCGGATGATCCCGTCGACTGTCGTTGCCGGCGACGCCAGTGCCACCGGCGTTTCGCGCGGCACCGGGCAGGCGCCCTTGAGTCCCGCCAGTGGCTCGCGGATCATGCCGCTGAGAAAACTGGAGGCGGCGCCATTGGGGCGGCCGGGACGCACGCTCACGGTCATCAGCCGCACGCTGCGACCGCGGATGAAGCCCTTGCGCCCGTAGTCGGCCACCAGCTGCTCGCAGATGTACTTCTGGATGCCGTAGCTGCTCTGCGGCGTCGGCAGGGTGTGATCCTCGATCAGCTCCGGCAAATCCTGCCCGGGCGGGTTGCCGAACACTGCCAGCGAGCTGGCAAAGACGAACGACGGTCGACTCTCCAGAGCCCGGCAGGCTTCCAGCAGGGCGCGCGTGGTGTCGAGATTGCTGCGGATGCCGAGATCGAAGTCCGCCTCGCACTCGCCGCTGACGGCGGCGGCCAGGTGGAACACCAGCTCGGTCCCGGCTGCGGGCAGCGTGCGGTTTTGCGCGAGTTCCAGCAAGTCGCCCGGCACGAAGCTCACCCGCGGATGGTCGGCCAGGTCGGCCGGCGGTGGCACGCGGTCCGTGAGCGTGACCCGGTCGATCCCGCGCGACGGTTCGCCGGCCAGCGAGAGAGCGCCTTGTTTGAGCAGCGTGCGGGCCAGGCGCGCCCCTAGAAAGCCGCAGCCGCCAGTAATCAGGATGTTCATGGACCCGGGTCTTTCCGCAAATGCACAGGGGGCAAAGGATACGCCGCCGCGCGTCCCGCGGCTCAAGCGACGCCGGCAAGGCGCAGCAGCAAGCCAGCGATCGCGCAGCCAGCGATCACTGGAATCACCCCGACCTTGAACCGGAACAGCGCCAGCGCCGCCAGCAGCATCAAGCCGAGCGCTGCCACGTCGATGTCGCCCGGCACGCCCGCCGCATCGCTGCGACGGGCGATGTGCGCGATGAAGAAAACCGCCAGGCTGGCGATCACACCCACCACAGCGGCCGTGATTGCGGTCAAGGGCGCAGTGAAACGCAGCTGGCCGTGGGTGGACTCGACCAGCGGGCCGCCCGCCAGGATGAAGATGAACGACGGCAGGAAGGTGAACCAGGTCGCCACCAGCGCCGCCAGCGTCGCACCCAGGAACACCGCTTCCGACCCCAGCACCTGCTGCTTCCAGCCGCCGAGAAACCCGACAAAAGTCACCACCATGATCAGTGGCCCGGGCGTGGTCTCGCCCAGCGCGAGCCCGTCGATCATCTGCGGACCGGACAGCCACTGGTACTGCTCGACCGCGCCCTGGTAGACGTATGGCAAGACCGCATAAGCGCCGCCGAACGTCAACAGCGCAGCCTTGCTGAAGAACAGGCCCATGACGGCCAGCGTCGAATTCAAGCCCTGCGCGGCCACCAGCATCGCCATGGGAAGCAGCCAGAGCAGGGCACCGGCCAGCAGCACCCAGGCCAGCCGCGTGCGGCTGAAAAGCGCATGCGGCGGCGTGGCAGTGTCGTCGTCGATCAGCGCCGGTCCAGCGCTCGGTTTCGCGGCGGCATGGCTCGCGCCGCCGCCGAACTGCCGGGGCGAAAACCGGGCGCCAAGAAGGCCAGTCAGCGCGGCACCCAGCACGACCCACGGGAACGGAAGGTTCAGGACCGCGATGGCCAGAAAGCTGGCCAGGCTGATCGCCCACAGCAACGGCACTTCGCGGGGGCTCTTGAGCGTCCGGCTGCCGATCCGGTAGACGGCGTGCAAGACCAGCGCTGCCACTGCGGGCTTCATGCCGTAGAACAGTCCCGCGATCCAGCCCACGTCACCGAAGGCGACATAGATCCAGCTGAGCGCGATCAGGATCAGCAGCGACGGCAGCACGAACAGGCCGCCGGCGACGATCCCGCCCCAGCTGCGGTGCATCAGCCAGCCGATGTAGGTGGCGAGCTGTTGCGCTTCCGGGCCGGGCAGCAGCATGCAGTAGTTGAGCGCGTGCAGGAAGCGGCGCTCGGAGATCCAGCGCTTCTGCTCCACCAGTTCTCGGTGCATGATCGCGATCTGGCCGGCCGGGCCGCCGAAACTGATGAAGCCGAGCCTGAGCCAGAACCGGACCGCTTCGGCGAATGAAACCGCCTGGGGTTGGATGCGTTCCGACGTCATCGTGCCGCCTTGGGCAGCGCGTCCGGGGACCAGTTGTGGGTCTCGGCCGGCAGTCCTTGCAACACGGCCGTGGCCTCACTTTCGCACCATGCATAGAGCGCGTCGTACAAAGGCATCGCCGCCTCCAGCATGGCCTGATCGTCCGCGTGCAGGCGCGACAAGCCCAGGGAAAAAGCCAGCAAGCCGGCGGACTGCGGCGCCAGGGCCAGGCGGTCGGTGTCGGCGCCGCGAACGATGCGCGCCAGCCGGTCCAGCGCCGGCACCTGCAAGTCGAAACCATTGAGCAGCACATCGAAGCTGCACAACTCGCCCTGATGCGAAACCGGTGCGCCAGGGATGTCATAGGCAGTGGCTGCCAGGCGTTCGGCTTCAGCAAAGACCTGGGTTGTCGGCACATAGAAGAACTCGGCCTTCGGATCGATGAAGCGCCGCACCAGCCAGGGACACGCAATGCGGTCGATCTTCGGCCGCGCGCGCGTGATCCAGCGCGACGCCTGCCCGCCTGTGACGCCGAAGTCGGGGCGCTTGCGGATCGATGGCAGGCCGGCCCCGAGCTGCGCCTCGATGCCACCTGAGAGATAGCGCGCGTTCCAGCCCGCGGCGCGCAGTTGCGCTGCCGCCTGCATGCTGACTTCGTGACCGTGAACGCAGTAGACGATGGCGTCGCCCGCTCCACTGGTCGAGGCCAGTCGTTCGACCTCTTCGGGAGCGCACCGGAGTGCGCGCGGCAGAATGCGCCCGCTGGCTTCAAACGCCTGGGTTCGCCGCACGTCAATGACGCGCGGCGAGTTCGGCCGGGCCGACAGGGCGGCGAATTGATCGGGGGAAATGCTGTGCGATGCGGTGTCCATGGAAACTCCAGAGCTGAGTCGCAGCGCTTGGACGGGACACCGTCTTCTCCGGTCTAATCCGAAGAGCCGGGAGGCTGGAATCCCGTGTCGTCATCCTAGCATCAGGCCCGTGGCTTGGGCACCATTTCACCGGTTTCGGCAGCCCGCAGGAAGTCGAAGTCGCAGCCCTGGTCGGCCTGGGTCACCGTTGTCAGGAACAGCTTGCGATAGCCACGCACCGCGGGGTCGATCCTTGCAACCGGCGCGGCGGCGGCACGCGCTGCCAGTTCCTGCGGGGTCACCAGCAGTGACAGCGTCCGCTCCGAGACGCTGAGCCGGATCCGGTCGCCCGTGCGCACCAGGCCGAGCGGACCGGCCTTGGCGGTTTCCGGAGTGACGTGGACGACGATGGTGCCGCCTGCCGTGCCGCTGATGCGGCCGTCGGAAATCCGCACCATGTCCTTCACGCCCAGCCGGCCCAGCTTCTTCGGGATCGGAATGTAGCCCGCCTCGGGCATGCCCGGAGCCCCGACCGGGCCAATCTGTTTGAGCACCAGGATGTCGTCGGCCGTGACATCGAGGGCATCGTCGTCGACCCGTGCCGCCATGTCTTCCAGGTTCTCGAACACGACGGCGCGGCCCTCGTGCTCCATCAGTTTTTCGGTAGCGGCCGATTGCTTGATGATGGCGCCGCCGGGCGCGATGTTGCCGCGCAGGACGGCGATCCCGCCCTGGGCATAGATCGGGTTGGCCGCGGTCCGGACCACGTCCTGGGGAAAACCGGGCCCGGCGGCGTCGATCTCCTCGCCCAGCGTCCGGCCGGTGACAGTCAGCGCATCGAGATGCAGCAGCGGGCGCAGCTCGCGCAGCACCGTGGGCAGGCCGCCAGCGCGATGGAAGTCCTCCATGTAATGGCGGCCCGAGGGCTTGAGGTCGACCAGCACCGGCGTCTCGCGGCTGAGCGCGTCGAGCCGGTCGAGGTCGATCCCGATCCCCAGCCGGCCGGCAATCGCGGTGATGTGGATGATGGCGTTGGTCGAGCCGCCGATCGCCAGCTGGACCCGCAGCGCGTTCTCGATCGACCTGGCGGTCAGGATGCGGTCGGGCGTCAGGCGCTGTTCGATCATCGCCATCGCCTGCGCCCCGGTGCGCTCGGCGACCCGGATCCGGTCGGCGGTGACCGCAGGCGGCGACGCGCCGCCCGGCAGCATGATGCCCAGCGCTTCCGCGATGCAGGCCATGGTGCTGGCGGTGCCCATCACCGAACAGGTGCCGACGCTGGCCACCAGCTGGTTGTTGACTTCGGCGATTTCCTGCTCGTCGATCTGGTCGCCGCGGAAGCTGGCCCAGAACCGCCGGCAGTCGGTGCAGGCGCCGACCCGCTCGCCCTTGTTGGAGCCGGTCAGCATCGACCCGGTCACCAGCTGGATCGCGGGCACGCCGGCGGAGATCGCGCCCATCAGCTGCGCCGGCACAGTCTTGTCGCAGCCGCCGATCAGGACCACCGCGTCCATCGGCTGCGCCCGCACCATCTCCTCGACGTCCATCGACATCAGGTTGCGCAGGTACATGCTGGTGGGAAAGGCGAAGCTCTCGTGGATCGAGATGGTCGGGAAGTCGATCGGGATTCCGCCCGCCAGCATCACCCCGCGCTTGACCGCCTCGACCAATTGCGGCGCGTTGCCGTGACAGGGGTTGAAGCCGCTGCTGGTGTTGACGATGCCGACCACCCGCCGCGACAGCGCGTCGTCGGTGTAGCCGGCGCCCTTGATGAAAGCCTTGCGCAGGAACAGCGAGAACTCGGTGTCGCCGTAATTGGTCAGCCCTTTTTTCAGGCCGGTGCGTTCATCGTTCATGGAGTGTCCTGGGCAGCTGCTGCTGAGCGTTGGTCGTGCCCGATGTTAGTTCGCGGTCGCAGGCGCCGCGAACCCGGCGACGGAGTGTTTGCTCCGTTGACAACGAAAGAGCCCATCCACTAGCATTTGGCGACCGGGCCGCGACAGTGGATGGCCCTGGCCAATTACAAGGAATCCAGCATCATGATCAGTCAAGTGTTCCGCGCCGCCCTGGTTGGGTCGGCACTCGTTTTATCGGGCGTCGCCGGCGCACAGAACCTCTCGATTGCCACTGGCGGCACCGGCGGCGTCTACTACCCCTTGGGCGGCGGACTGGCGGCGATCCTGTCCAAGACCGTGCCGGGAATGCAGGCCACTGCCGAAGTCACCGGCGGCTCGGTCGACAACCTCAAACTGATCGGCACCGACAAGCCGTACATCGGTTTCACCATGGCCGACGCCGGCCTGGACGCCTACAAGGGCGAGGACAAGTTCAAGGGCAACAAGGTGCCGCTGCGGACCTTGATGGTGCTGTACCCGAACCGGATGCACCTGGTGTCGACCGAAGGCCGCGGCATCAACAAGATGTCCGACCTGAAGGGCAAGCACATTTCCACCGGATCGCCGGGCAGCGCCACCGAGGTCATGGCCTTCCGGATCCTGGAGGCCGCTGGCCTGGACAAGGACAAGGACGTCAAGCGCGAGCGGCTGGGCGTGGCCGAATCGGTGAACGCCATGAAGGACAACAAGATCGACGCGTTCTTCTGGGTCGGCGGACTGCCGACGGCGGCGGTGACCGATCTCGCCAACACGCCCGGCACCCGGATCAAGCTGGTCGACCATTCCGATGTGGTGGGCAAGATGAACACCAAGTACGGCCCGCTGTACGTCGAGGACACGATCCCGAAGGCGGTCTACAAGGGCATGGAAGCCGACAACAAGCAGGCCACCGTGATGAACCTGCTGGTCGCCCACGAGAAGATGGACGAGAAGACGGCCTACAACATCGTGAAGACGATTTTCGACAAGCGCGCCGACCTGATCGCCGTGCACAAGGAGGCTGAGAACTTCAAGCTGGAGAACCAGCGCACCGCCGCCACGCCGATTCCGTTCCATCCCGGCGCCGTCAAGTACTTCGCCGAAAAGGGCATCAAGCTCAACTGAGCATGGATCGCATCGACCCCGCCCTGTCCGGCGGGGTTTTTTCTTTTGCGCGCCCCAGGCCGGTTCTTGCGTCGGCACGCCCTCCACCGGATCACCAGAGAGAACCCGCCCATGACTGATCCCGCCCGTCCGGACCCCGTGCCGCAACCGGTCGTCAGCGACCAAGCGCTGCAGAAAGCGCAGCTCTACATCGAGGAGGAAGAAGGTGCGGCCAACCGGTTGACGGGCTGGCTGGCTGCTTTCATCACTCTGGTGGCGGTGGGCACCTCTTTGTTCCACCTGTACGCGGCTTACGCAATCGTGCCGACGCAGTTGTTGCGCTCGATCCACGTCGGGCTGATCCTGTTCCTGTCCTTCCTGCTGTTTCCGGTGGCCCGGCGGTTCCGGCACCGGGTCATGTGGTGGGACTGGATCGCCGCCCTGCTGGCGATCGCGCTGGTTGCCTATGTGATCGTCGGCGGCGACGACTTCAACGACCGCAACACCACGCCCAACCCATGGGATGTCTTCTTCGGCATCGCCCTGATCTTGCTGGTGCTGGAAGCCATGCGACGCACCACCGGCTGGATCATGCCGGCCGTGACCAGCGTCTTCGTGTTGTATGCGCTGTTCGGCGCTTACCTGCCGGCGCCCTGGACCCACA
>JAJAZH010000119.1 GCA_026785815.1 Ramlibacter sp.
CCTCGTGATCAACCGCCGCAGACCCTCGCCGGCAATGGCCTGAGCTGGCTGGGCCGTCCGGAGCGAAGGGCAACCGTCGAGCCGCGTGTTCGTGACGCGATTGAAGCCCAGCAGCAAGTCCCTGGGCGGGAGCCGCAACAGACGAAGGTAGAGCAAGTCACTGATGAAGCGCTCTGCAATGTTCTTGCTGACCAACCCTGTCGCGATGCTCGTTCCCGGGCTAGTTTCGAGGTGATGAGGCCGAAGGTCTGCGATCCGAGGTCATGCTCGACCGACTGCTGATGGCCGATGGCTGAAATTCGCTGGCCGTCAGGTCTGTGGCTCTTACCGGCCCTTCGCAGTCTGACGACTGCCACGCCCCGCCTGAAGCTTGCGAGCTGCCTGCCTACGAGCATTGTGGAAGGGTAAAGCCGGCAACGTTGGCGGATCTGAGCTGGAACAGCTGGTGGCTTTGATCGCAATAGGCAGGCCCGAGCGAGACGTGGGCGCCGAGCTTGGGTGCACATGGGCTCGCGTCACTGCACCGTCAGCGACGCATCGGTGCGCGCCGCGGGCTTGGTCGCTTTGATCTGGGTCTTGAAGCGATCCTTGAGCATGTTCACGTAGGCCGTGTTTTCAGCGCTGGCCCAGGCCCGGGTGTATTGCTGGACTTCCTGCTTCGCAAGCTCGGCCGCGGGAGCCGTCCGCGGCACCACCTTGTTCACCTTCACGATGGCATAGCCCTGCGTTCCGAGGTCGACGCCGGTAAAGGCCGGCAGCGTTGCCGGATCAGTGCGCAACGCGGCTTCCACCAATCCGGGCGGATACTTTTGCGCTTCCTCGCGCGACACTGTCGACGCGGCAAGAAGTTGCGCCGTCGCCGGGCTGGCCTTCCAGGCTGCCAGCTTGGCCATGCCCTCCTGCTTGGCCAGCTCGGCACCCCGGGTGGAGATGAAACGCTCGCGCACGCGCTCCTTCACCTCGGCCAGCGGCAGCGTTCGCGCCGGCGTGTACTTCGCGATCCGGCCGGACACAAGCTGGTTGGCCCCGGTCTCGATTGCTTCGGTGTTGCGCTTCTTGTCGACGGAGTCGGGATTGAACAGCGCCGTGAGCAGCTTCGCACTGGCCAGCGGGCCCTTGGCCCCAGGCGCCGGTGAGCGGGTGACATTGCTGGCGGTGCGGACCTCCAGCTTCAGGCGGTCGGCGACCGGCTTGAGGCTGTCGGCCTGCTCGTACACACCGTTGCTGAAGGCGTCGGCAGTCTCCGCGAACTTGCGCTGGGCCTGCTGCTTTTTGAGTTCGGTTTCCAGCTCCGGCTTCATCTCGTCGAAGCTGCGCTGCTTGGGTGACTTGATGTCGGTGACCCGGATGATGTGGTAGCCGAACTCGGTCTCGACCACATTGGAGATCTCGCCTTTCTTGAGCGAGAACACCACTTCCTCGAACGGCTTGGTCATCGCGCCGCGGGCAAAGAAATCGAGGTCGCCGCCATTGACCGCGGACCCCGGGTCCTGCGAGTTTTTCTTCGCGGCATCGGCAAAGCTCTCCGGCGCCTTCTTCACCGCGGCGAGAATTTCCTCGGCCCTGGCTTTTGCCTTTTCCTTCTCGGCCGCAGGTGCTGTCTTGCCGGCGGCGAGCAGGATGTGGCTGGCGCGGCGTTCTTCCTGGCCGCCCAGCCGCTGGACGTTCTGCTCGAAGTAGGTCTTGAGATCGGCCTCGCTCACGCTGATGCCCTTCATCACCGTGTCCAGGTCGAGCACAACGTATTCGATGCTGGCCTCTTCCGGCGCCTGGAACATCGCGCCGTTCTGCTTGTAGAAGGCCTCGATATCGGCATCGCTCGGGCTGACCTTGGCGGCATAGCCGGGAGTCGCAAACATCGCGATCTGCACCTCCCGCTTTTCGAAGAACGAATTCAGCGCGGTGGCCGCGATCGCTGGCGACGAAAAGCTGGTTCCGCCGACGCCGGCCAGCACCTGCCGGGTCGACAGGTCGGAGCGCACCTGGCTCTCGAACATCTCCGGCGTCATGCCCTGTGAGCCCACCAGCTGGCGGTAACGCTCCATGTCCAGCTTGCCATCGGGGCCGCGTAACGCGGCGATCGCCTGGTTGTTGCCCAGCTCGCGAGCGAGCTGCACATCGCTGGTGACCAGTTTCGAATGGGCAGCAGCGGCCGCCAGCACCCGGTCGCGCACCACGCGCTCCAGCGTGGCATAGCGGGCTTCGGGCGACTCGAGCAGCTTCACATCCATGGTCGGCATGGACTGGCGAAAGCGCTCGACTTCGGACTTGTGCGCGTTGTCCCAGTCGCCTTGCAGGATGTCGCGGCCGTCGACGCGTGCCACCGGCTCGCCCTTGTCCGAGTAGCGGTTGTAGCCCTCCAGGCCGAACAGCACGAAGGACGGCACGATCACCAGGAACAGCACGAACATCATGACCTTGGTGTGCTTGCGGACGATATCAAACATGCTCGAAACTCTCTTGTCTGAAAACACAAAAGGCGAACATCTGTTCGCCTTCTCTTGGTTGGTGGGTGCTGACGGGTTCGAACCGCCGACCTACGCCTTGTAAGGGCGCCGCTCTACCAGCTGAGCTAAGCACCCCACCGGGAAATCACAGTTCCGTCAGTTCAGCGCATCCTTGAGCGCCTTGCCGGGACGGAACTTCGGGACCTTGGCAGCCTTGATTTTAATCGCTGCGCCGGTCCGGGGGTTGCGACCGCTGCGGGCGGCCCGTTTTCCCACCGCGAAAGTACCGAATCCGACGAGCGAGACCGAGCCGCCTTTTTTAAGCGTCGTCTTGACGGCGCCGATCATCGATTCCAGCGCGCGCGTCGCGGCGGCCTTGGAGATGTCGGCATGTTTTGCGATGTGCTCAATCAGTTCGGTTTTATTCACAAGGGCCCCTCGTTGAGAGAAAGAGTTGATCAGGTTGTCTCTTCAGAAAAACTTTGTCTCCCCAACCCTGCTCCCGGCGTTGGCCGTGTCATGCAGGGAAGCGGGAGACTTTTTTTGTCGCGGCGCAAAGTCACTGAAGCGATTAAAGCCACGGAGTCACACCGTGTCAATACGACATGCAGCTTTACAACACGAGGCGCGGATTCTAGTCCTTTGAGCGAGGATTCATGCGGCTTCGCAGCCGTTTTCGGGCAGCGCTGCGCAATTAATTCACGCCGTCAATCGCGCGTCGCCGGTCACAGCGCCGCTGCGATCGCGCGTCCCACGTCGGTCGTGCTCGCGGTGCCGCCGAGGTCACGCGTGCGAGGCGCACCGCTTTGGGGGGCGAGCACTTTCTCGATCGCTCGCAGCACGGCATCGTGCGCATCCTTGTGGCCGAGGAACTCGAGCATCATCGCGCCGCACCAGATCTGGCCGATCGGATTGGCGATGTTCTGGCCCGCGATGTCCGGCGCCGATCCATGCACGGGCTCGAACAGCGACGGAAATTTCCGGTCCGGGTTGAGGTTCGCGCTCGGCGCGATGCCGATGGTCCCGGTGCAGGCCGGCCCGAGGTCGCTCAGGATGTCGCCGAACAGGTTGCTCGCCACCACCACGTCGAAAAAATCCGGCCGCTGGACAAAGTGCGCGGTGAGGATGTCGATGTGGAACTTGTCCTGCTTGACCTGCGGATACTTCCTGGCCATCTCCTCGACCCGCTCGTCCCAGTAGGGCATCGTGATCGCGATGCCGTTGGACTTGGTGGCGCTGGTGAGGTGCTTCTTCGGCCTGGACTGCGCGAGTTCGAAGGCGAACTTCAGCACCCGGTCGACGCCGAAGCGCGAAAAGATGCTCTCCTGCATGACCAGCTCGCGGTCGGTGCCGGCATACATGCGCCCGCCGATGCTGGAGTACTCGCCCTCGGTGTTCTCCCGCACGATGTACATGTCGATCTCGCCGGGCTCGCGCGGCGTTCCGTCGCGGCGCACCACCGGAGCGATGATCCCGGGCATCAGCCGCGCCGGCCGCAGGTTCACGTACTGGTCGAACTCGCGGCGAAACAGCAGCAGCGAGCCCCACAGCGACACATGGTCGGCGATCTTGGCTGGCCAGCCGACGGCGCCGTAATAGATCGCGTCGTGGCCGCCGACCTGATCCTTCCAGTCGTCCGGCATCATCTTGCCGTGCTTCTCGTAGTAGTCCCAGCTGGAAAAATCGTAATGGTCGAAATGCAGGTCGATTCCGAACTTGGTGGCCGCCGCCTCCATCACGCGGACGCCCTCCGGCATGACTTCCTTGCCGATGCCGTCGCCGGGAATGACTCCGATTCTTTTTTTGCTCTTGGCGCTCATGAAGCTCTCCTGAAAAACTGTGATGCCTGCTCCAGCAAAAGTGCTGGCGCCTCTTCCGCAATGTAATGGCCGCACGGCAGGCTGCCGCCACTGACGTCGTCCGCGCGCTCGCGCCACAGGCCCAGAACGTCGAAGCACTGGCCGACGACGCCATGCTCTGACCAGAGCACGCGCAGCGGTTGCCCCAGTTGCCGTCCCGCCGCCAGGTCGGCGCGATCGTGGTCGAGATCGATGCCGGCGCTGGCGCGGTAGTCGCCGCACATGGCCTGCGCGGTGCCCTCGATTTTGATGCATCGCTCGTACTCGGCCAGGGCCGCCGGCGCAAAGGCGTCGAGGCCGGCGTGGCGCTTGCCCATCACGCTGCGCAGGTAGCGCTCAGGGTCGGATTCGATCAGCGCTTCGGGCAGCGGGGGCGGCTGGATCAGGAAGAACCAGTGCCAGTAGGCCGTAGCGAAAGCGCGCGTCGTGTTTTCGTACATGGAGAGCGTCGGGGCGATGTCCAGCAGCAGCAGGCGCTCGACTGCTGCCGGATGATCGGCGGCCAGGCGGTGCGCCACCCGCGCGCCGCGGTCGTGCGCGAGCACCTGGAAACGCGAATGGCCCAGCTGCGACATCACGGCCAGCGCGTCCGCCGCCATCTCGCGCTTCGAATAGACACTGTGCGAAGCATCGTCCGGCGGCCGGTCCGAATCGCCGTAGCCCCGCAGGTCCATGCACACCACCGAGAAATGCCGGGTCAGTTGCGCAGCCACGAGGTGCCACATCGCCAGGGTCTGGGGATGGCCGTGCAGCAGCAGCAACGGCGGTCCGTGACCAGCGCGGCCAGCATTCAGGCGCACGCCTTGGCGCGTCACTTCAAAGGAATCGAAACCAGCCAGCATCGCGAGATTCTGTCACCGTGGCGGCAGCCCGGTCAGGCTTTCGCCGAGGCTGACACTGCCGCGGCCGACGGCGCGCGGACCACCAGGCTGACACCGAAGACGGTGAGCGCCATCCCGGCCAGGGTCAGCGGGGTGATCGGCTCGTCGAACAGCAGCCATGCCATCAGCGCGGTGCACGGCGGCACCAGGTACAGCAGGCTCGTGACCGCGGTGGCCGCGCCGCGCTGGATCAGGAGGTACAGCAACGAGCTGCCGCCCAGCGTCATGCCCAGCACCGACCAGGCCATCGCCCCGATCAACTGGCCAGTCCAGCGCATCGTCTCCGTCTCCAGCAACGTCAGCGGCAGCGTGACTGCGAGCGCCGCCGCAAGCTGCACCAGGTTGGCGGTGCGCACGTCGCATGGCGTCACGAACCGCTTCTGGTACAGCGTGCCGGCCGTGATGCTGATCAGTGCCACAAGGGCGCACAGCAGGTTCGCCCCGCTGATCTCGCCCAGGCCGAGCTTGTGCCAGACCACCAGTCCCAGTCCGGTGAATCCGAGCGCCAGGCC
>JAJAZH010000120.1 GCA_026785815.1 Ramlibacter sp.
ATGCACGGGGCGGGGATCACCCGGACATCGCGTCCGAGCAGCGCCGGCAGGCGCGCCAGCAAGTCCCTGGCGCCCGCCATCTCGCACGACAGGCCGTCGCACACGCGCACCGTCAGCGGCGCCGGGGCCGTCTCGCCTTCCTTCACCACGTCGAAGTGGTGGTAGAAGCTCGCAACTTCATAGACCTCGGCCTGCGCCAGCCGCAGCTCCTGCGCCAGGGCGGCGAGGTGCGATGCGGGCAGGTGGCCCAGGTGGTCCTGAATCTTGTGCAGGTGCTCGATCAGCAGGTCGGGCCGGCGGGGTGCCGTGCCCAGCAGGCGCTGCACCTCGGCCAGCGCGGCCGGGTCGACGCGGCGGCCTCTCGGGGCCTGGCGCTTGCGTTCACGCGAAGCGTCGACGACCGCGATCGGGATGATGGGATGGTTCATGCTTGTCTCTGTTGTTCTGGGAGTTAGATGACCCGCTCGGCCTGCAGCTGCCCGATCTGTTCGGCGCTGTAGCCGAGCTGGTTCAGAACTTCCTCGGTGTGCTCGCCCAGCAGCGGGGAGCGGGTCACTTCGGTCGGGCTGTCGGACATCTTGATCGGGTTGCCGACCGTGAGGTACTTGCCGCGCACGGGATGGTCGACCTCGACGATGGTCCCGGTGGCGCGCAACGCCGGCTCGGCCGCGATCTCCTTCATCGAGAGAATCGGCCCGCACGGGATGTCGTACTTGTTGAGGATTTCCATTGCTTCGAACTTGGTCTTGGTCATGGTCCATTGCTCGATCCGCTTGAAGATCGGCCTCAGGTGCAGCAGGCGCGCGGCGGGGGTCGCGTAAGCCTCGTCCTCGATCCAGTCGGGCTCGCCGATCACCTTGCACACCTCCGGCCAGACGCCGCTCTGGGTGATGAAGTAGATGTAGGCGTTGGGGTCGGTCTCCCAGCCCTTGCACTTGAGGATCGAGCCTGGCTGGCCGCCGCCCGAAGCATTGCCGGCGCGCGGCACGGCCTCGCCGAACTTGCCGTCCGGGTACTGCGGATATTCGTGCATGGTGTGGGTGCGCTCGAGCCGCTGCTGGTCTCGCAGCTTGACGCGGCACAGGTTCAGCACCGCGTCCTGCATCGGCGCCAGCACCTTCTGGCCGCGGCCGCTGCTGTTGCGCTGGTAAAGCGCGGCCACGATGCCGAGCGCCAGGTGCAGGCCGGTGCCGCTGTCGCCGATCTGGGCGCCGGTGACCATCGGCGGGCCGTCGTCGAAGCCGGTGGTGGAGGCGGCGCCGCCGGCGCACTGCGCGACGTTTTCGTAGACCTTGCAGTGCTCGTAGGGCCCAGGTCCGAAGCCCTTGACCGAAGCGACGATCATGCGCGGGTTGATCGACTGGATGTGCTCCCAGGTGATGCCCATGCGGTCGAGCGCGCCCGGCGCGAAGTTCTCGACCAGCACGTCGCAGGTCTTGATCAGCTCGTCCAGCACCTGCTTGCCCCGGGCCTTCTTGGTGTCCAGCGTGATCGACCGCTTGTTGTGGTTCAGCATCGTGAAATACAGGCTGTCCGCGCCGGGAATATCGCGCAGCTGGGCGCGAGTGGCGTCGCCTTCGCCGACGCGCTCGACCTTGATCACGTCCGCGCCCAACCAGGCCAGCAACTGGGTGCAGGTCGGGCCCGACTGGACGTGCGTGAAATCAAGGATGCGAACGCCGTCTAACGCTTTGCTCATGGGAAATCCTGGTGGTTGTGTGGGTGCCCGTGGCCGCGCGGGGCCGGGCGCCGGGGCTGTCGACCCGATCCGCCGGTCATTGTCACCCAGTCACCGCAGACCACCGCCGCGCTCAGGACTTGCCCTGGGAGGCGACCTGCGTTTCGAGCTCCGCCAGTCGCTTCTTCAGGTTGCGCTCTTCCTCGAACCGTTTCGATTCGTCGCGCACCACCGCCACGATCGCAGACACCTTGCCGTCAGGCGAATGCAGCATCGCCACGGTGAAGGCGATCGACAGCGTATGGCCGTCCTTGTGCACCGCCGGCACCCGCAGCACGTCGTGGCCGTAGCGGGTCTGGCCGGTCGCCATGGTCTTGTGATAGCCGTCCCAGTGCCGTTGCTGCTGGCGCTGGGGAATGATGATGTCCAGCGACTTGCCGAGCGCCTGTTCCTCGGTGTGGCCGAACATGCGCTCGGCCGCCGGGTTCCACAGGATGATGGCGCCGGCGGGGTCTGCCGCGATCACGGCGTCGCCGATGGCCTCGACCAGCTCGCGGGAATCGATTGTTGTCTGCATGGCTGTCTCCTCATTCCTGCGCTTCAAACAAAGACGGCGCCCAATCTGAACGCCGTCTTCGGGGGGCCTCAGGCCGCTGGCGTCAAACCACCTCTTTGGCGTGCAGTTCCTTGATCTGGTCCTTGCTGTAGCCCAGGGAGGCCAGCACTTCGTCGGTGTTCTCGCCCAGCAGCGGGGAGCCGGTGATCTCGGGCTTCATGTCCGAGAACTTGATCGGGCTGCCGACGGTCCAGTAGCTGCCGCGGGTCTTGTGCTTGACTTCGGCGATGGTGCCGCTTTCGATCAGCGACTTGTCGGTGAGGATTTCCTTCATCGACAGCACCGGGGCGCAGGGGATGTCGAACTTGCGCAGCACGTCGACCGCTTCGAACTTGGTCTTGTCCTTGAGCCAGTCCTCGATGGTGGCGAAGATCTCGGTGATGTGCGGCTGGCGGGCCTTGGGCGTGGTGTAGGCCGGGTCGGTCTTCCACTCCGGCTTGCCGATGGCGTCGCAGATCGGCGCCCAGGCGTGGCCCTGCACCGTGAAGTAGATGTAGGCGTTGGGGTCGGTCTCATGGCCCTTGCACTTCAGGATCCAGCCCGGCTGACCGCCGCCGCCGGCATTGCCGCCGCGCGGCACCACCTTGTCCTTGAACGCATCCATCTCGTGCGGGTACTGGGGATACTCTTCCAGGTAGCCCAGGCGCTCCAGGCGCTGCTGGTCGCGCAGCTTGACGCGGCACAGGTTGATCACGCTGTCCTGCATCGACACTGCCACCTTCTGGCCCTTGCCGGTCTGCTGGCGGCCGATGATGGCCGTCAGGATGCCGATGGCCAGGTGCATGCCGGTGTTGCTGTCGCCCAGGGCGGCGGAGGAAATGGTCGGCTGCGAGTTTTCGCCCTTCCACCAGCCGGTGGTGGAGGCAGCGCCGCCGGCGCACTGCGCCACGTTTTCGTAGACCTTCAGGTCTTCATAGTGGTGGCCGTCCGAGAAGCCCTTGACCGAAGCCAGGATCATCTTCGGGTTCAGTTCCTGGATGCGCTCCCAGGTGAAGCCCATGCGGTCGAGCGCGCCGGGGCCGAAGTTTTCGACCATCACGTCGGATTCGCGGATCAGCTTCTCCAGCACTTCCTTGCCGGCCGGCTTCTTGGTGTCCAGCGTCAGCGACTTCTTGTTGCTGTTGAGCATGGTGAAGTAGAGCGCGTCCACGTTCGGGATGTCCTGCAGCTGGGTGCGGGTGACGTCGCCGGAGCCGGGCCGCTCGACCTTGATCACGTCCGCGCCGAACCAGGCCAGCAGCTGGGTGCAGGCCGGACCGGCTTGCACGTGCGTGAAGTCGATGATCTTGATGCCGTTGAGGGGTTTGTTCATGGTGCTCTTTTCCTTGTCAAAAACTGAGGGTGTTGCAACCGGGGTCAGGCGGTCTTCTTCTTGGCGCTGGCCGGGTTCAGGCTGGTGATGCGGCCGCTCTCGGTGCCGGCCGTCTCGTCGATGATGGCGTTGATCAGGGTCGGCTTGCCGGACTTGATGGCTTCGGTCAGGGCCTTCTCGAGTTCGGCCGGGGTGTTGGCCACCACGCCGACGCCGCCGAAGGCCTGCATCATCATTTCGTATTTGGCGCCCTTGACGAACTGGGTGGGGGCCATGTCGCCACCGCGCGGGTTCTTGTCGGTGCCCTTGTAGATGCCGTTGTTGTTGAACACGATCACGCACACCGGAAGGTTGTAGCGGCAGATCGTTTCCACCTCCATCCCGCTGAAGCCGAAGGCGCTGTCGCCCTCGATCGCGATCACCGGCTTGCCGGTCTCGACGGCGGCGGCGATGGCAAAGCCCATGCCGATCCCCATGATGCCCCAGGTGCCGACGTCCAGGCGCTTGCGCGGCTCGTACATGTCGACGATGCTGCGCGCGAAGTCCAGCGTGTTGGCGCCTTCGTTGACGACGATCGCGTCCGGCCGGGCCTTGACCTGGTTGCGGATCACGTTCAGCGCGCTGTGAAAATTCATCGGCGACGGGTTCAGCGCCAGCGTCTCGGCCATCTTGGAGATGTTCTTGTCCTTGCGCTCGGCGATGCCCTGGGTCCACTCGACGGGCGGCTTGGCCCAGCCCGAGCCCATGCCGGCCAGCAGCGCGGAGACGCAGGAGCCGATGTCGCCCACCAGCGGCGCGGCGATCGGGACGTTGCTGTCCATCTCGGTCGGCGAGATGTCGATCTGGATGAACTGCCGGCTGTCGGCCTTGTCGCCGCCCCAGGTCTTGCCCTTGCCGTGCGACAGCAGCCAGTTGAGGCGGGCGCCGACCAGCATCACCACGTCAGCTTCGGCCAGCACGTGGGAGCGGGTGGCCGAGGCCGACTGCGCATGGGTGTCCGGCAGCAGGCCCTTGGCCATCGACATCGGCAGGTAGGGGATGCCGCTTTTCTCGATCAGGGCGCGGATATCAGCGTCGGCCTGCGCGTAGGCGGCGCCCTTGCCCAGCACGATCAGCGGACGCTTGGCGCCCTTGAGCAGGTCGAGCGCGCGCTTGACCGCGTCCTGGGCGGGGATCTGCCGCGGAGCCGGGTCGATCACCTTGATCAGCGACTTCTTGCCGGCGGCCGCGTCCATGGTCTGGCCGAACAGCTTGGCCGGCAGGTCCAGGTAGACGCCGCCCGGGCGCCCCGACAGGGCCGAGCGGATCGCTCGCGCGACGCCGATACCGATGTCCTGCGCGTGCAGCACGCGGAAGGCGGCCTTGCACAGCGGCTTGGCGATCGCCAGCTGGTCCATCTCCTCGTAGTCGCCCTGCTGCAGGTCGACGATCTCGCGCTCGCTCGAGCCCGAAATCAGGATCATCGGAAAGCAGTTGGTGGTGGCGTTGGTCAGCGCCGTCAGGCCGTTCAGGAAACCCGGGGCCGACACCGTCATGCAGATGCCGGGCTTTTGCGTCAGGAAGCCGGCGGCGGCGGCGGCGTTGCCGGCGTGCTGCTCGTGGCGAAACGAGATCATGCGCAGGCCTGCTGCCTGCGCCATGCGGGTGAAGTCGGTGATCGGGATGCCGGGCAGGGCGTAGATGTTTTCGATGCCGTTGAGCTTGAGCGCGTCGATCAGCAGGTGGAAGCCGTCGGTCTGCTCGCCGGAGGGGGTGTCGTTGGTCATGGTGAGATGGCTCTTTCGAAGATCGAGCAACCGCGCCCCGGGCGGGTCGATTGCAGTGTCGCGTTATCATAGGAATAGCTCGCTCTTCGCCCCTTGACCCCGGTCAATATTCGTTATATTCGCGGCGCCCGCAGCCGGTCTTGCGCGGCCCCTCCCACCGAAAACCATGGCCCCGTCGTCAGTCCAAGACCATCCCGAGCGCAACGTCATTCGCGTGCAGCTGGGCCAGAACGTGGTGTTGAAAGCAATGAACTCCGGCCAGACCGCGGAGCTGGAATCCAGGCTCGACATCGTCGACTGCCACAAGGGCGATGCGCTGCTGACCCAGGGCGTGCACGAGATGCAGCAGTACTTCATCCTCGACGGCATCCTCAAGCGCGTGGTGACC
>JAJAZH010000121.1 GCA_026785815.1 Ramlibacter sp.
GACGCCAGCGGCGCCGAATTCGGTTTGGTCGGGTCTGAATGGACGGACGGGCACTGTAAGGTCGGGGTCCGCACGCCGGCCGGCCCGCTCGCCTATGACCTCCATATCGCTGGCCGCCACAACCTGCGCAATTCGATGGCAGCCGTCGCCTGCGCATTGGCCGCGGGTGTGCCGCTGCCCGCCATCGCCCAGGGCCTGCAGTCCTTCACGCCGGTGCAGGGCCGCTCGCGCGCGGTTCAATTGAAGCTGGCCGGCCGCCGCCTGACATTGGTGGACGACAGCTACAACTCGAATCCGGATTCGGCCCGCGCTGCGATCGACATGCTGGCTGAACTGCCGGCGCCGCGCCTGCTGGTGCTGGGCGACATGGGCGAAGTCGGCGACCAGGGGCCGCAGTTCCACCGCGAAGTCGGCGACTATGCCCGCGAGCGCGGCATCGACTTGCTGTTCACGCTGGGCGAGCAGGCCGCAGCGATGGGCGGACGCCACTTCGGCGACATCGCCGCGCTCAACGCCGCCGTCGTCGCCGCCGTCTTCGTCGAATTGCCCGCAACCGCGAGCGTGCTGGTAAAGGGGTCGCGGTTCATGAAGATGGAGCGGGTGGTCGGGGCGATCACGGCGCAATCCGCTCAACAACAGGCCCCCGAGCGGCCGGCGCCCGCAGCTCACAGCCTGCCTGCGCAGGCTGGGACGGGCGCCGGAGTCGCCGGCTCTGACGGCGGACCGACCAGTGCCGCGGCTTCAGCCGCAAACGTGGGGGCAAATTCCAATGTTGCTTAGCCTTGCCACCTGGCTGCAGACGCTGGGGCCCGAATACAACTTCCTGCGGGTGTTTCAGTACATCACCTTCCGCGCCGTGATGGCGGCGCTGACCTCGCTGCTGATTGGTTTGCTGGCCGGGCCCTGGGTGATCCGCCGCCTGGCGTCATTGAAGATCGGCCAGCCGGTGCGCGGTTACGGCCTGCAGTCGCACCTGGCCAAGAGCGGTACGCCGACCATGGGCGGCGTGCTGGTCCTGCTGTCGATCACCGTGTCGACGCTGCTGTGGTTCGACATCACCAACCGGTTCGTCTGGATCGTGCTGGTCGTCACGCTCGGCTTCGGCGCGATCGGCTGGGTCGACGACTGGCGCAAGGTCGTCAACAAGGACCCGGAGGGAATGCGCTCGCGCGAGAAGTACTTCTGGCAGTCGCTGATCGGCCTGCTGGCGGCGCTCTACCTGGTGTTCAGCATCTCTGAGAGTTCCAACCTGCGGGTGCTGGAATTGTTCTTCCGCTGGGTCCAGTCCGGCTTCGACCTGGACCTGCCGCCCAAGGCCGGACTGTTGCTGCCCTTCTTCAAGGAGGTGAGCTATCCGCTGGGGGTGTTCGGCTTCGTCATCCTCACCTACCTGGTGATCGTCGGCTCCAGCAACGCTGTGAACCTGACCGACGGGCTCGACGGCCTGGCGATCATGCCGGTGGTGATGGTCGGTTCGGCGCTGGGGGTGTTCGCCTATGTGACCGGCAGCTCGGTCTACTCGAAGTACCTGTTCTTTCCCTACATCCAGGGCTCGGGCGAGCTGCTGATCTTCTGCGCGGCGATGGCCGGCGCCGGCCTGGCCTTCCTCTGGTTCAACACCCACCCGGCCCAGGTCTTCATGGGCGATGTCGGCGCGCTGGCGCTGGGCGCCGCGCTCGGCACCATCGCCGTGATCGTGCGCCAGGAAATCGTGCTGGCGATCATGGGTGGCATCTTCGTGGTCGAGGCGATCTCGGTCATGGCCCAGGTGGTCTATTTCAAGTACACCCGCAAGAAGTACGGCGCGGGCCGGCGGATCCTGAAGATGGCGCCGCTGCACCACCACTTCGAGCAGATCGGCTGGAAAGAGACGCAGGTGGTCGTGCGGTTCTGGATCATCACCATGCTGCTGTGCCTGGTGGGCCTGTCCACTTTAAAGCTCAGATGATGTCGAACCCCACGTTCGCAGTAGCGCCGCTGCACTGCCTGCCGAGGAGGCCCGAGCCTGTTCCCGGCAGCCGAGTGGAGGCTTGGTGAACTCGCTGCAAGACCAATCCGTCCTGGTGCTGGGTCTCGGCGCGTCCGGCTACGCCATGGCGCGCTGGGTCGCGCGCTGCGGTGCGCGGCTGACCGTCGCCGACACCCGCGATGAGCCACCGCAACTGGCGCAGTTGCGCGAGCACCTGCCGCAAGCCCGGTTCGTCAGCGGTGACTTCGACCGAGCGCTGATCGAAAGCTCGGGCGCCCAGGCCGTGTTCTGCAGCCCGGGCCTCTCGCCCCAGAAAGTGGCCGGCGTGGTCGCCGCGGCCAAAGAGCGCGGGGTCCGCGTGGCCGGCGAACTGGGACTGTTTGCCGAGGCCCTGGCCGACCTGAAAACCGACCGCCACTACACGCCTGCCGTGCTGGCCATCACCGGCACCAACGGCAAGACGACGGTGACGGCGCTGACCGGCCAGCTGGTCGAGCGCGGTGGCAAGCTCACTGCGGTGGCCGGCAACATCGGCCCGACGTTGCTGGAGACGCTGGCGCAAAAGCTCGACGCCGGCCAGCTGCCGCAGGTGTGGGTGATCGAGCTGTCGAGCTTCCAGCTCGCAGGCGTGGTGAATTTCGAGCCGACCGCGGCCACGGTGCTGAACGTCACCCAGGACCATCTCGACTGGCACGGCAGCATGGAAGCGTATGCGGCCGCCAAGAGCCGCGTGCTGGGACGGGGCGCGCTGATGATCCTCAACCGCGAAGACCCGCTGGTCATGAAGATGCTGCCGCAGCCGGTTCGCCTCAAGGGCGGGAAAATCGAGCAGCGCGCCTACCTCACCTTCGGCGCCGACCTGCCGGTGCGCCCGGGCGACTACGGCATCGAGGAGGTCAACGGCATGGCCTGGCTGGTGCGCGCGCTCGAGGCCGACGAGACCCGAAGGACGAGAACCCCTCGCAAGCTCGCTGCTGCGCAAGGGAGCGTCCCCGACTTGGGGCGGCCCGGCGGCGGGGAGCGACCCGATCAAGCCGAGGAAATTTTTATCCAGCGCCTGATGCCGGTGGATGCCCTGCGGATTCGCGGTCGCCACAACGCGGTCAATGCGCTGGCGGCGCTGGCGCTGGCGAGCGCCGCCGGTTGTCCGCTGGGGCCGATGCTGTTCGGCCTGCGTGAATACCGCGGCGAGCCGCACCGGGTGGAGTCGGTCGGGATCGTCAACCAGGTCGAATATTTCGACGACAGCAAGGGCACCAACGTCGGCGCCACCGTGGCCGCCTTGCGGGGCCTGGGCGAAACGCTGGACCAGCCAGGGGCGACCGGTTCCAGGCCCAAGCTGGTGGTGATCCTGGGTGGGGACGGCAAAGGCCAGGACTTCGAGCCGCTGGCCGCCCCGGTGGCTCGCCACGCCCGCGCCGTCGTCCTGATCGGACGCGACGCGCCGGCGATCCGCGCGGTGCTGGAGCAGGCCGGCGTCGAGCTGCTGGCAGCCGAGTCGATGGAGCAGGCGGTGTCGCTGGCCGCCCAGCACGCGCGCGCCGGCGACGCCGTGCTGATGTCACCGGCCTGCGCCAGCTTCGACATGTTCCGCAATTACCCGCACCGCGCCGAGGTGTTCCGGGCGGCGGTGCAGGCAGTCGCCGATGAGGCTGGCGTGCAGCTGGAGGTGTCGGCATGAGTCGCACGGCCGTTGCCCCACTGAAGATCGCAGCGCAGCGCGTAGCGCGGAGGGTCGTCCAGTGAGCCGCCGGGCCGCCCCAAGGCGAATCCCGCCGCGCGGCGCGCGGAGGGTCGTCCAGTGAGCGC
>JAJAZH010000122.1 GCA_026785815.1 Ramlibacter sp.
CCAATGAGCCGCCGGGCCGCCCCAAGGCGAATCCCGCAGCGCGTAGCGCGGAGGGTCGTCCAGTGAGCGCCGCCGCCCGCAAGATCGACGGCCTGCTGGGCGGTGTCCGCCAGGGGCCGCCGCGCTCGGCCCGGCCCCGGGCCGGCTTGCTGGCCCGCAACGACGTGGCCCCGGGCCGGGTGCGCTCATTCGACCAGGCGCTGCTCTGGGTGACGGTCGCGTTGCTGGCGTTCGGTCTGGTGATGGTCTATTCGGCGTCGATCGCGATGCCGGACAACCCCAAGTTCGCGCGCTACGCCCACACCCATTTCCTGAGCCGGCACGCTTTCTTCATGGCGATTTCCTTCGTGGTCGCGCTGGTCAGCTTCCAGGTGCCGGTCGCCACCTGGGAGAAAGCCGCGCCCTGGCTGTTCGTGGCCGCGCTGCTGCTGCTGGTAGTGGTGCTGATCCCGCATGTCGGCAAGGGCGTCAACGGCGCGCGCCGCTGGATCAGCCTCGGCTTCATGAGTTTTCAGCCGTCCGAGCTGGCCAAGTTCGCGGTGCTTCTGTACGCAGCGAACTACATGGTGCGCAAGATGGACGTGAAGGAAAGGTTCTTCCGCGCGGTGCTGCCGATGGCCGCGGCGGTGGCGATCGTCGGCGTGCTGCTGCTGGCGGAACCCGACATGGGCGCCTTCATGGTGATTGCGGTGATCGCCATGGGAATCCTGTTCCTGGGCGGCGTCAACGCCCGCATGTTCTTCCTGATCGCGGCGGTGATGGTGGTCGCCTTCGCGTTGATGATCGCGCTCTCGGACTGGCGGCGCGAGCGCATCTTCGCCTACCTCGACCCCTGGAGCGAGAAGCACGCGCTCGGCAAGGGTTACCAGCTGTCGCACTCGCTGATCGCCATCGGCCGGGGCGAGATCTTCGGCGTCGGCCTGGGCGGCAGCCTGGAAAAGCTGCACTGGCTGCCGGAGGCGCACACCGATTTCCTGCTGGCCGTGATCGGCGAGGAGTTCGGCCTGGTCGGCGTGCTGGCCGTGATCGGGGCGTTCCTGTGGATGACGCGCCGGATCATGCACATCGGCCGCCAGGCCATCGCGCTCGACCGGGTCTTCGCCGGCCTGGTGGCGCAGGGCGTGGGCATCTGGATCGGTTTCCAGGCCTTCATCAACATGGGCGTGAACCTGGGTGCGCTGCCGACCAAGGGCCTGACCTTGCCGCTCATGAGTTATGGCGGCTCGGCCATCCTGATGAATCTGGTGTCGCTGGCGGTCGTGCTGCGCATCGACTACGAGAACCGGTTGTTGATGCACGGGGGGCGGACATGACCAAGTGCGCGCTGGTCATGGCGGGCGGCACGGGCGGCCACATCTTCCCCGGACTCGCGGTGGCGCAGGCATTGCGCGACCAGTCGTGGCGGGTGCACTGGCTGGGCGGCCCCGACAGCATGGAGAGCCGGCTGGTGCCGGCGCGCGGATTCGCCTTCGAGACCGTCGATTTTTCCGGTGTGCGGGGCAAGGGGCTGACGACGCTGGTGCTGTTGCCGCTGCGGCTGTTGAAGGCGTTCTGGCAGAGCATCCAGGTGGTGCGCCGGGTGCAGCCGGACGTGGTGATCGGCATGGGCGGATACATCACCTTTCCGGCCGGCATGATGAGCGTGCTGCTGGGCAAGCCGCTGGTGCTGCACGAACAGAACTCGGTGGCCGGGATGGCCAACCGGGTCCTGGCGGGCGTGGCGGACCGCGTCTTCAGCGCTTTCCCGCAGGTGCTGAAGAAGGCCCGCTGGGTCGGCAATCCGCTGCGCCAGGCGTTTCTGCAGCAGCCCGGCCCGCAGCAGCGTCTCGGCCAGCGCTCGGGGCCGCTGCGGCTGCTGGTGGTCGGCGGCAGCCTCGGCGCCAAGGCGCTCAACGACGTGGTGCCGCGGGCGGTGGCGTTGATTCCATCCGGGCAGCGGCCGGTCGTCACCCACCAGAGCGGTGCCCGGCAGATCGACGAACTGCGGGCCAACTATGCCGCCGCCGGGGTCGAAGCGGAACTGGTGCCGTTCATCGACGACATGGCGCAGGCTTTCGCCGATGCCGACCTGGTCGTCTGCCGCGCCGGCGCCAGCACCGTGACCGAGATTGCCGCCATCGGCGCGGCCGCGGTGTTCGTGCCGTTCCCGTTCGCGGTCGACGACCACCAGAGCGGCAACGCGCGCTTCCTGGTGGACGGTGGCGGCGGCTGGCTGGTGCAGCAACGGGACCTGACGCCCGAGTGGCTGGCCGCCTTGCTGCAGACCACCGCCCGGCCCGAGCTGATCGGGCGTGCGCTCAAGGCCAAGGCAATGGAAAAGACGACCGCGACCACGGACATCGTGGCCGCCTGCCAGGAACTGGCGGTGCGCAAATGAAAGACGTTCTGTGAAACACGCGATCAAGCACCTTCATTTCGTTGGAGTGGGCGGCGCCGGTATGTCGGGCATCGCCGAGGTGCTGCGCAATCTCGGCTACCTGATTTCCGGCTCCGACCTGTCCGACAGCGTGACGCTGCAGCGCTTGCAGGGCCTGGGCATCAAGACCTATGTCGGCCACGCGGCAGCCAACGTGATCGGCGCGGATGCGATCGTCACCTCGACCGCGGTCCAGGCCGACAACCCCGAAGTGCTGGCGGCCCGCAAGCGCAAGATCCCGGTGGTTCCGCGCGCCATCATGCTGGCCGAGTTGATGCGGCTGAAGCGGGGCATCGCGATCGCCGGAACCCACGGCAAGACCACCACCACCAGCCTGGTGGCGAGCGTGCTGGCGGAGGCCGGACTGGACCCGACGTTCGTGATCGGCGGCAAGTTGAACAGCGCCGGGGCCAACGCGCAGTTGGGGCAGGGCGAGTACATCGTGGTCGAGGCCGACGAGTCCGATGCCTCGTTCCTGAACCTGCTGCCGGTGATGGCGGTGGTGACCAACATCGACGCCGACCACATGGAGACCTACGGCCACGACTTCGGCAAGCTCAAGTCCGCGTTCGTCGAGTTCCTGCACCGCATGCCGTTCTACGGCACCGCCATCCTGTGCATCGACGATGCCGCGGTGCGCGAGATCGTGCCGCTGGTGCAATGCCCCGTCACCAGCTATGGCGTGAGCCCCGAGGCGCAGGTGCGGGCCGTGGACATTCGCGCCGTCGGCACGCAGATGCACTTCACTGTGCAGCGCCGCAACGGCGTCACGTTGCCGGACCTGAAGGTGGTGCTCAACCTGGCGGGCCACCACAACGTGCTGAACGCACTCTCGGCGATCGCCGTGGCGGCGGAGCTGAACGTGGACGACGCCGCGCTGGTCAAGGCATTGGCCGAATTCCGCGGGGTCGGCCGCCGCTTCCAGAGCTACGGCGAGATCCCGGTGCCGGCCGGGCAGGGTGGCGGCCGGTTCACCGTGATCGAGGACTATGGCCACCACCCGGTGGAAGTCGCGGCCACCCTGGCCGCCGCGCGCGGGGCGTTCCCGGGCCGGCGCCTGGTGCTGGCGTTCCAGCCGCACCGCTACAGCCGCACGCGCGACTGCTTCGAGGATTTCGTCAAGGTGCTCAACCACGCCGACGTGGTGATGCTGTCCGAGGTCTACGCCGCCGGTGAGGCGCCGATCGTCGCTGCCGATGGCCGCTCGCTGGCGCGTGCCGTGCGGGTTGCCGGCAAGGTCGAGCCGGTCTTCGTGGCGCAGATCGCCGACATGCCGCAGGCCGTGATGGACGTCGCCCGCGCTGGCGATGTCGTGATGTGCATGGGCGCCGGCTCGATCGGCGGCGTGCCGGCGAAGCTGGTGGAGATGGGAGGTGACGCATGAGCAGACCCCAGCCGCATGATTACGGCAAGGTCGCCGTGCTGATGGGCGGGCATTCGGCGGAGCGCGAGGTGTCGCTGATGTCGGGCGGCGGCGTGCTGCAGGCCTTGCAGTCGCGCGGTGTGGACGCGCATGCCTTCGACCCTGCGCAGCGCGACCTGTCCGAGCTCCAGCGCGAAGGCTTCCAGCGCTGCTTCATCGCGCTGCACGGCCGCTTCGGCGAGGACGGCACGGTGCAGGGCGCGCTGGAGCTGCTCGGCATCCCGTACACCGGCTCCGGCGTGATGGCTTCCGCCATCTCGATCGACAAGGTGATGACCAAGCGGGTCTGGATGGCCGAAGGCCTGCCGACCCCGAAGTACCGGTTGCTGCGCCGCGGCAGCTACACCCGCGAGCAGGTGATCGCGGTGCCGGACGACCTCGGCCTGCCGCTGATCGTCAAGCCGGCCCGCGAAGGCTCGTCGATCGGCGTGGCCAAGGTCGAGGGCTACTCCGACATGGCAGCCGCGGTGCAGGCGTCGTCGCTGCTCGATGCCGACGTGCTGTGCGAGCAGTTCATCGCCGGCGACGAGGTGACCTGCCCGGTCATGGGCAGCGGCGCCAGTGCCCGTGCGCTCCCGGTGATCCGGATCGTCGCGCCCGAAGGCAACTACGACTACCGCAACAAGTACTTCACCGACGACACCCAGTACATCGTCCCGTGCGGCTTGCCCGCGGGTGAGGAAGAGGCGATCCAGGAACTGGTGGTCAAGGCCTACCGGGTGCTGGGCTGCCGCGGCTGGGGCCGGGTCGACGTGATGATCGACGCCGCCAACCGCCAGCCTTACCTGCTGGAGATCAACACCTCGCCAGGCATGACCAGCCATTCGCTGGTGCCGATGTCGGCCCGGGCCGCCGGCATCAGTTACGAGGAGCTGTGCCTGCAACTGCTCGCCGGCGCGGCGCTGGACCAGGTGAAAGCATGAAACCTGCGCTGCCCCAGCCGTTCGACGTCAAGCTGATGAACCTCACCGCCACGGTGCTGTTCACGGTGGCTGCGGTCGCGTTGCTGGCGGCAACCTTGTGGTGGGTGCTGCGGCATCCGGCTTTTGCGATCGGCGCGATCACCGTCCGGGGCGAGGTGACGCACAACAGCGCGGCGATGCTGCGGGCCAACGTCATGCCCCGGCTGGCCGGGAATTTCTTTACCGTCAGCCTGCAGACCACGCGCGAGGCGTTCGAGGCCGTGCCGTGGGTGCGGCAGGCGGTCGTCCGGCGCGAATTTCCGAACCGGCTGCGGGTGCTGCTGCAGGAGCACCAGGCGGTGGCGCTGTGGGGACCCGATGGCGACCAGAAGCTGGTCAACAGCTTTGGCGAAGTGTTCGAAGCCAACGCGGGCGATGTCGAGCCGGACAACCTGCCGCGCCTGAAAGGTCCGGACGGCCAGTCGCTGCAGGTGCTGCAGATGTACCGGGTGGTGAAGCCGCTGTTCGAGGGGCTGGACCTGACGGTGGAGCAGCTCGGCCTGTCGCCGCACGGCAGCTGGACCGCACAACTTGAATCCGGCGCGGTGATCGAGCTGGGACGCGGCACCAGGGCCGAGGTGGCGCAGCGGACCAGCCGCTTCATCCAGACGCTCAACCAGGTGACTTCGCGCCATTCGCGCCGGGCCGACTCGGTGGTGTCGGCCGACCTGCGCCACGCAGATGGCTATGCGGTGCGCCTGAGGGGTGTCACGACTGCGGTCGAGACGGCGGCTAAAAAATAACAGGATCGACAGGCAACTACATGGCAAAAGAATACAAGGACCTGGTCGTCGGCCTGGACATCGGCACCGCCAAGGTGATGGTGGTGGTGGCGGAGGTGCTGGCGAACGGCGAGCTCAAGCTGGCCGGCCTGGGCATCGCGCCGTCCAACGGACTCAAGCGCGGCGTGGTGGTGAACATCGACGCCACGGTCCAGAGCATTCAGCAGGCCCTCAGGGAGGCCGAGCTGATGGCCGACTGCAAGATCACGCGGGTCTACACCGGCATCACCGGCGCCCACATCCGCGGCATCAACTCCAGCGGCATGGTGGCGGTGAAGGACAAGGAAGTCACGTCGGCCGACGTCGCCCGGGTGGTCGAGACCGCACGCGCCATCAACATCTCCACCGACCAGCGGCTGCTGCTGGTGGAACCGCAGGAATTCGTGATCGACGGCCAGGACGTGAAGGAGCCGATCGGCATGAGCGGCATCCGGCTCGAAGCCAAGGTGCACATCGTCACCGGCGCCCAGAGCGCGGCCGAGAACATCATCAAGTGCGTGCGGCGCTGCGGCCTGGAAGTGGAGCAGCTGATGCTCAATCCGCTGGCCTCCAGCCTGGCGGTGCTGACCGACGACGAGAAGGAGCTCGGCGTGGCGATGGTGGACATCGGCGCCGGCACCACCGACGTCGCGATCTTCACCAACGGCGCGATCCGGCACACGGCAGTGATCCCGATCGCCGGCGACCTGATCACCAGCGACATCGCGATGGCGCTGCGCACCCCGACCAAGGACGCCGAGGAGATCAAGGTCGAGAGCGGTTTTGCCAAGCAGCTGCTGGCCGACCCGGACCAGCAGGTCGAGGTGCCGGGGCTGGGCGACCGCGGTCCGCGCATGCTCTCCAAGCAGGCGCTGGCCGGCGTGATCGAGCCGCGGATCGAGGAGATCTTCTCGCTGGTGCAGCAGGTGGTGCGCGAGTCGGGCTACGAGGAAGTGCTGTCCTCTGGCATCGTGCTCACCGGCGGCAGCTGCGTAATGCCGGGCATGGTCGAACTGGGCGAAGACATCTTCTTGAAGCCGGTGCGGCGCGGCAACCCCAAGTACCGCGGGGCGCTGTCGGACATGGTGATGCAACCGCGCGCCGCCACCGTGATGGGCCTGCTGGAGGAAGCGCGGCTGGCGCGCCTGCGCGGCTTCAAGGTGGCGCAGAAAAACGGTTCGATGAAGACGGCCTTCGGCCGCTTCCGCGATTTCATCGTGGGGAATTTCTAGAGTATGTGGCCCCCACGCTTTTCACTCCGTGTACTGCGCTGCCCCCCGAGGGGGCTTCGATCGCCTTGGGACGGCCCGGCGACGATCGAGTGGCCCCCACGCTTTTCACTTCGTGTAATGCGCCGCTCAATTCGCAATCGGCGAAGAAAGGAGCGATGGCGGTGCACCGATTCACCGACTTGAACGTTCATGGTCAACCAACAAAACAATCTATTCAACGGCAACTGCACAAAAGGTTCTAGGAGTCACAAATGAGCATCGAAATGATTGAAGTCGAAGAGTTCCACCTCGGTACCCAGATCAAGGTGATCGGGGTCGGCGGTGGCGGCGGCAACGCGGTCGAACACATGATCGACCGGGCGGTGCAGGGCGTGGAGTTCATCTGCGCCAACACCGACGCGCAGGCGCTGTCGCGCAGCCCCGCGCACAAGACCATCCAGCTCGGCTCGAGCGGCCTGGGCGCCGGCAGCAAGCCGGAGAAGGGCCGCGAAGCGGCGGAGCTGGCGGTGGAGGACATCCGCACCGCGATCGCCGGCGCCCACATGCTGTTCATCACGGCCGGCATGGGCGGCGGCACCGGCACCGGCGCCGCGCCGGTGATCGCCCGCGTCGCCAAGGAGATGGGCATTCTCACCGTGGGCGTGGTGACCAAGCCCTTCGACTGGGAAGGCGGGCGCCGCATGACCAACGCCGACAACGGCCTGGCCGAACTGGAGGCCAATGTCGATTCGCTGATCGTGGTGCTGAATGAAAAGCTGCTCGACGTGCTGGGCGACGACATCACCCAGGACGAAGCGTTCGCCCACGCCAACGACGTGCTGAAGAACGCCGTCGGCGGCATCGCCGAAATCATCAACGTGCCCGGCCACGTGAACGTCGACTTCGAGGACGTTCGCACCGTGATGGGCGAGCCGGGCAAGGCGATGATGGGCACGGCTGTGGCGTCCGGCCCGGACCGCGCGCGCATCGCTGCCGAACAGGCCGTCGCCTGCCCGCTGCTGGAGGGCATCGACCTGTCCGGCGCCAAGGGTGTGCTGGTGCTGATCACCGCGGCCAAGGGCTCGCTCAAACTGAGCGAGTCGAAGCTGGCGATGAACACCATCCGCGCCTACGCCTCGGCCGACGCCCACGTGATCTATGGCACGGCCTACGACGACAACCTCGGCGACGAGGTGCGGGTGACGGTGGTCGCCACCGGCCTGTCGCGCCAGGGCCAGCGCCGCACGGCCCCGCCGCTGCAGGTGCTGCGCACCGGCACCGACAACGTGCCGTTCAACGTGCCGACGGTGAACAACGTCGTCGGCGTGCCGGGCGTGATCATCACCAGCAACGGGCCGTCTTCGCAGCCCGACTACGGCGGCATGGCGGTGCCCAGCGTCTGGCGCACCAACCGGACCCAGGCCGCCGCCAAGGTGGACGCGCTGAGCTCCGGCGGGATGGACGATTTCGAGATCCCGGCGTTCCTGCGCAAGCAGGCGGATTGAAGCAACCCGTCCTCCCGCGCAGCCTGCCCTCGCGTAGGCGGGGGGCGGGGATCCAGAGCTTTCACCGTTGGCGTCCTGGATTCCCGCCTGCGCGGGAATGACAAGTTTCGCGGTGTCGCCCGCCCGGCACATGGCACCTTAAAATCGAGCCATGCTGCAACAGAGAACCCTCAAAGCCCTGACCAGGGCCGTCGGCGTGGGCATGCACAGCGGGCAGCGGGTCGAGTTGACACTGCGGCCGGCCCAGCCCGACACCGGGATCGTGTTCCGGCGCACCGACCTGCCGCAGCCGGTCGACATCCCGGTCTCGGCCCAGGCGGTGTCGGATACGCGGATGGCCTCCACCATCTCCAACGGCGGTGTCAAGGTGCTCACCGTCGAACACCTGATGTCTGCCTGCGCCGGCCTGGGCATCGACAACCTCTATGTTGACATCACGGGCGAAGAGGTGCCGATCCTGGACGGCTCCTCGGCCTCCTTCGTGTTCCTGTTGCAGAGCGCGGGCATTGAACTTCAGAAGGCGCCACGCCGCTTCATCCGGGTCATCGACACGGTGGAGGTGAGCGAGGGCAGCGGCGACAGCATCAAGTGGGCCCGGCTCACGCCGTACCACGGCTTCAAGCTGAGTTTCGAGATCGACTTCGCGCACCGGGTGGTGGATTCGACCGGGCAGCGGGTCGAGTTCGACCTCGGAACCGGCTCCTACATGCGGGACATCGCGCGGGCCCGCACTTTCGGCTTCACCAAGGACCTGGAGACGATGCGGGCCAGCGGTCTGGCGCTGGGCGGCGGGCTCGACAACGCGATCGTGATGGACGACTACCGCGTCCTCAACACCGACGGCCTGCGTTACGACGACGAATTCGTCAAGCACAAGATCCTGGATGCGATGGGCGACCTGTACCTGCTGGGCAAACCGCTGCTGGCCGAGTACAGCGCCTTCCGCTCCGGCCATGCGCTGAACAACAAGCTGCTACGCGCACTGCTGGCCCGCACCGACGCCTACGAGATCGTCACCTTCGAAGACCCGCAGCAGGCGCCGGCCGGTTTCGCGCTGCCCGCGCGAGCCTGGTGAGCGCTTCGCAGCTTCGAGCCTGGTGAGCGCTTCGCAGCTTCGAGCCTGGTGAGCGCTTCGCTCTCTCTCTCTTCAGTAGCTGCGCCCGCCCTTGTACATCGCGCTGGTCCGGCGCGTCAGCTGCGTCGCCTCGGCGATGCGGTCCATCGAGCGGCCGACATGGGCGTGCGTGATGGCCAGCCCCAGTGCATCCGCCGCATCCTTGCCGGGCAGGGCCGGCAGCTTGAGCAGCCGCTTGACCATCTCCTGCACCTGCGCCTTGCCGGCGCTGCCGGAGCCGGCCACCGCCTGCTTCATCTGCAGCGCGGTGTACTCGGCCACCGGGAGCTGGCATGACACCAGGGCCGTGATGCAGGCGCCGCGCGCCTGTCCCAACACCACGGTGGCCTGCGGGTTGACGTTGACGAAGACGATCTCGACGCAGGCGACATCCGGCAGGTAGCGTTGCTTGACCTCGTTGATGCCGTCGAACAGCACCTTCAGCCGGGCCGGCAGGTCGCCCAGGTCGATGTGGTTGGTGGTGATCGTGCCGCTCGCAACATAGCTGAGCGTGTGGCCGTCCGCGTCGACCACGCCGAAGCCGGTGCAGCGCAGGCCGGGGTCGATGCCGAGAACTCTCATGTGCTGCCGAATATAGGGCAGATCCGCAGGGACGATGCAGGCGCCAGCACCGACTGCGTCGCTGGCGCCGTTGCGGCGGGATAATGAATCGTCGTCACTGCCAGGCCCTCCAAAATGACTTCTTGCACCCATCGGGCGATCGTTGCTGGCCGCCGCATCCTGCTGGCGGCGGTGGCAGCTGGCCTCACCGCGGCGGTGGTCCAGGCCCAACCCGCTTCGACCGGCCTGACTGGTTCCGCAGCGGCCTACCCGAACCGGCCGATCCGGTTGCTGGTGGGATACAGCGCCGGTGGCGGCGTCGACGCGATGGCGCGCTTGCTGGCGCCGCGCCTGGCCGCGCAACTCGGTCAACCGGTGATCGTGGACAACCGCGCCGGCGCGGCGGGATCGATCGCGGCCGATGCGGTTGCCAAGGCCGCGCCCGATGGCTACACGCTGTTCCTCGGCGACAGCGCGACCCTGATCGCGCCGCACATGCAGCTGAAGCTGGCCTTCGACCCGATCAAGAGCTTCACCCCGATCGCCGGCGTGTTCAGCATGCCGCTGGTGATCGTCACCGGCAACAATTTTCCGGCGCTGACGCCCCAGGAGTTTGTCGCGGCGCTAAAAGCCAATCCGGGCAAGTACTCGTTCGGCACCTCTGGCGTCGGCACGGTGCAGCACCTCGGTTTTGAAATGATGAAGGCGCAGACGGGCGCTTTCGTGGTCCACATTCCCTACCGCGGCGCGGCCCAGATCGTGCCTGACGTGATCAGCGGCCAGGTTCCGATCGGTGTGGTGAGTGCGACCGCTGCGATGGCGCAGGCCCGGGCCGGCAAGCTCAAGGCGGTGGC
>JAJAZH010000123.1 GCA_026785815.1 Ramlibacter sp.
GGCGCCCGATTCAGCCCGTTCCCTGCGGGTTGCGGCCAAAAAGGCCATGCGCCGCGTTACAAAGCCTTGCCGGGGGGCGACCCCGGCTGCGTTTTGCGCCTTGCGCATGACCTTTTTGACGAGCAACGCGTCCTCCGTAAATAGTGGGAACAGGCCCTAGCTCAGACGGCGCCAGCCCGTTCGGCCGCAGGGAAGTTCAGTTCCACCACGACGCCGTTGGGATCGTCCAGGAACACCTGGTGCAGGCCGATCGAGGGCACCGTGCGCTGCCGCGGGGCAATGCCCAGGCCTTCGAGATGGGCCAGCATCCGGGCCAGGCCGGCCGCGAAGAACGCGACATGGTCGACCGCGCCGCTGCCGCGCAGCGAAGCGATGTCGCGGTCCCCTAGATATTTCTTCAACCCTTCGGCGTCGTTCGGGTCCATGCCGATGATGTGGACGACCGCATTGGCCACATCCGCATGGTCGCCGCGGTACATCCACAGGCCGGGAAACGGGAAGTCCGGCCGCGGTCCCACCGTGAGTCCGAGCACCGACTCGTAGAAGCGGCGGCTGGCCGCCATGTCGGTGGTCCGGATCGAGTAGTGGTTGAGTGTCAATGTCATCGGGTTCTCCGGGAGTCAGCGCGCCGTGCGCGAGGGAACTGCCGCCGCCCGGCCCGCCGGCTCGAGCGACAGGCTGGTGTCGAGGTAGCTGCGGACGCGATCGGCGATCACCGTGGCGTCGTCCAGCGCCGGCCGGGTTTCGTGCACGGCCTGCCCATAGACGAACCAGCGCAGGCCGCCATAGAAAACGCCACCGTGCAGACCCATCAGCAGTTCGTGCTCGCGGGCGCTGGGCCGGGCGCGGCTGCTGCTGCCGCGGTGGCGCCGGGTCTCTCGCACCAGCCGCGGAAACAGGCGGGTCGCCAGCAGGTGGAAGAAACGGTCGGTGATGCTGCGGTCGGACAGGCCCGAGAAAATCAGGATCCGCACGAACTCGCGTGTCAGCACGGTGCGCGCGTAGTCGACATAGAACGCATTGAGCTTGGCTTCGGGCGACAGCTTCCGGTTGTCCAGCAGCGCCTCCCACTCCGGCTTCCAGCGGCCCTCGAACACCTCCAGGTAGACCCGGTCCACCAGGGCCTGCTTGGTCGGGAAGTAGTGGTAGACCAGGGTGTGGGTGACGCCGATGGCCGTCGCCAGATCGCGCATCTGCGCGTCCAGGCCGTGCTCGGAGAAAAAGCCGATGGCGCCGTCGACGATGTGGCGCTCGCGCTCGGCCACGCTCATGCGGCGGCGCACCGGAGCCGTTGGTGGGCCGCCATCCGCAGCTTCAGGGTTTGTCCGGAGGATGGCGCTATTTACCAAACTGTCAACCATGCGTAGGATTGTTGAACGGCTGGTCAACACGACCATCGGTACTTACCCGAAAACTGCGGGCACCTGAGCCCGGCAACCGCGCCCGGCACCTGCGCCAGAAGGCAAGCATGGAACTGATTGGTGAAGTGGCGATGAATGCCCAGCGCGAGCGGGTCTGGGCGGCGCTGAACGACGCGGCGGTGCTGCAGGCGTGCATTCCCGGCTGCGAGCAGGTGAGCGACGAATCGCCGCAAGTGCGCCTGGTCCGGGTGATGGTGAAGATGGGGCCGGTGCGGGCGCGCTTCAACGGCCGCATCACCATGTCCGAGGTCGATGCGCCGCAGCGCTGCGTGATGGCGTTCGAGGGCTCTGGCGGCGCAGCCGGCATGGCGTCGGGCCGCTCCCAGGTGGAGCTGCGCGAGGAGGGCGCAAGCACCGTCCTGACCTACACCGTCAAGGCCTCGGTCGGCGGCAAGCTCGGGCAGATCGGGGGCCGGATGATGGATGCTTCGGCCAAGCAGCTGGCCGACCAGTTTTTCGCCGCGCTGCGCGAACATCTGGCGCCGGCGGCTCCGCTCGAGGCCGAGGCCGCCGCACCTGACATCGCACCCGACATCGCACCTGACATCGCAGCGTCCTCGGCGACCCCGTCGGCGGCTGCCGTGGCGGCTCCGATCGGCAAGACGGCCGCGCCGCCGCTGCGCCACGGCGCCAGCGGCGAGGTGCCCCGCCTGCTCTGGTTCCTGATGGGGGTCGGCGCCACCGGCTTCGGCGTCTGGATCGGCGCACGGTTGTTCTAGGAGCCTGCATGAAGTCACCCGATTTCGATTACATCAAGGCGCACAGCGTCGACCATGCGCTGGCGCTGCTGGCCGAACATGGTGACGACGCCCGCATCCTGGCCGGCGGCCAGACGCTGCTGGCCACCCTCAACATGCGGCTGTCGGAGCCGACGCTGCTGATCGACATCGGGGGCCTGGAGCCGTTGCGCGGGATTTCGCTGCGCGGCGATCGCCTGCACATCGGGGCGCTGGTGACCCATTGCGAGATCGAAGAATCAACCCTGGTCGCCGAGCACGCGCCGCTGCTCGCCGCTGCCGCGCCGCACATCGCGCACCGTGCCATCCGCAATGCCGGCACCTGGGGCGGCTCGATCGCCTTTGGCGATCCGGCTGCGGAGTGGCCCTGCTGCCTGGCGGCGCTGGACGGCGTGGTGGTGGTGCAGGGGCCGGCCGGTCAGCGGCGGATCGCGGCCACCGACTTTTTCGCCGGGTTGTACACCACCGACCTGCATCCCGACGAGATCGTGGTCGGGGCCGACGTCCCGGTGGCCGGAGCCGGCGACTGGTTCGCTTTCCAGGAACTCTGCCGGCGCCACGGCGACTACGCGACAGCCGGCCTGGCCGTGGCGGCCCGTTTCGAGGGCACGACGCTGCGGTCCGTGCGACTGGCGTTCCTGGGCATCGGCGGCACGCCGGTGCGGGCGCGCCGCACCGAAGCCGTGTTGGCCGGCAAGGTGCTCGATGCGACCACGCTGGAGATCGCGGTGGCGTCGCTGAAAGCCGAGCTCGATCCGCTGCCGGACCTCACCCATGAGGGCGCGACCAAGCGCCACCTGGCCACCGTGCTGGCACGGCGGCTGCTTGGCGCGGCGCATGCCAGCCGCAGCGCACTGGCGGCATGAGCGGATCAGTCCCTGCCACTTCCCATTGACCGACGGAGTCCCGATGGCTGAATTCCAGACCCTGAACCTGACTGTCAACGGCCAGGCGCAGCAGCGCAGTGTCCGGCCGCGCCAGCACCTGGTGGATTTCCTGCGCCAGCAGCTCGGCCTGAAAGGCTCGCACCTGGGCTGCGAGCACGGCGTGTGCGGCGCCTGCACGGTGGAAGTCGATGGCCGCATCGTGCGCGGCTGCCTCACGCTGGCGCTGCAGACCGAGGGTTGCAGCGTGCGCACCATCGAAGGCCTGAGCCAGGATGGCGACGTGCGCGACCTGCAGGACGCGTTCGTGCGGAACAACGCGCTGCAGTGCGGCTTTTGCACGCCGGGCATGGTGATGGCGGCCAAGGAGCTGCTGGAGCACCGGCCAGACGCCAGCCGGTCCGAAGTGCGCGAGTGGATGAGCGGCAACTACTGCCGCTGCACCGGTTACCACGCGATCGTCGATGCCATTTGCGAGACCCTGGACGTCCGGGCCGGGCGCCCCGTCGCTCAAGGGGTGGCGTCATGAGCAGTGTCCTGGCAGGGCAGCGGTCGGGCCCCGAGGGCGAGGAGCGACCGCAACGCACGGTCCAGGAGCCGGCGCCGCTGCATCCGCTGACCGACGACCCGCGCTACATCGGCGCCAGCAGCCCGCGTCCGAGCGCGCGCCGGCTGGTCGAGGGCCAGGGCTGCTATGTCGACGACATCGAGTTGCCGCGGATGGCGCATGTCGTGTACTGGCGCAGCCCGGTGGCCCACTGCCGCATCACCGGCATCGAGGTGTCGGCCGCCCGCGGGATGCCCGGCGTGATCATGGTGGCCGACGGACCGGCGCTGGCCACGATCTGCAAACCCTGGGTGGCGACGCTCGGCCACCTGGCCGGGATGAAGTCGGCGCCGCAGTATCCGCTGGCGATGGAGCGGGCCTGCTGGCAGGGCGAACCGGTGCTGGCGATCGTGGCCGAGACCCGTGAGCAGGCCGAAGACGCGCTGCAACTGGTCGACGTGCAGTTCGAGCGGTTGCCGCCGGTGGTCGACATGGAAACCGCGCTCGATCCCGCCACGCCCCTGATCCACCCCGAGCTGGGCGACAACCTGTGCTTTGCGCGCAGCCTCGACACCGGCGGCGTCGACGCTGCCTTCGACGGCGCCGACGCGGTGGCCGAGGCCACTTTCGACTTCGGCCGCCACACCGGCGTGACGCTGGAGCCGCGTTGCCAGATCGCCGACTGGAACCCGGCCGACCAGCGGCTGACGGTGTACCACTCGTTCCAGGCCCCGCACATGATGCAGGACCTGTATGCGCGCCAGTTCGACCTGCCCGAGTCGGCGGTGCGGGTGGTCTGCAAGGACGTCGGCGGCTCCTTCGGCATCAAGGTCCATGCCTATCCGGACGACTTCGCCACCGTCGCCCTGTCGATCCTGTGCCGCCGTCCGGTCAAGTTCGTCGCCGACCGGCTCGAATCGTTCACCAGCGACATCCACGCCCGGCATCACCGGGTCAAGGGCCGCATCGCGGTGAACCGCGACGGCGCGATCCAGGCCTTCGAGATCGACGACCTGACCGGGATCGGTCCGTACTCGATGTTTCCGCGCACCAGCGCCATCGAAGGCAACCAGGTCGTCAACCTGGTGGGCGGGCCCTACAAGCACAAGCAGTACCGGGCCAAATTGCAGGTCGTCTTCCAGAACAAGACCCCGACCTGCCAGTACCGCGGCGTCGGGCACCCGATCGCCTGCGCCGTGACCGAAGGCCTGGTCGACCTGGCGGCGCGCAAGATCGGAATGGACCCGCTCGAGCTCAGGCGCCGCAACGTGATCCCCGACGACGCCTACCCGGCCACCGGCGCCAGCGGTATCAAGCTGGAGGTGCTGTCGCACCAGGCTTGCCTGCGCAAGATCGAGACGCTGATGGCTTACCCGTCGCTGCTGGCCGAGCAGGCCAGGCTGCGCGAGCAGGGCATCTACCGCGGCATCGGTTTCGCCGCGCTGATCGAGCTGACCAATCCGAGCGCGGCGTTCTACGGCGTCGGCGGCGCGCGCATCGCCTCCCAGGATGGCGCCACCATCCGGCTCGATCCGTCCGGCGCGTTGACGCTGCTGAGCGGGGTCGGCGAACAGGGCCAGGGCAACGAAGGCATCTTCCGGCAGATCGCGGCCGACGCCGTCGGCGTCGACCTGGAGATGGTGCGCGTCGTCACGGGCGACACCGACATCACGCCCTACGGCGGCGGCACCTGGGCTTCGCGCGGCGCCGGGGTCGGCGGCGAGGCGGTGCTGCTGGCGGGCCAGGCCTTGCGCGCCAACATCCTGAAGCTGGCCGGCGTGATCCTGAAGCGCGAAGGTGAAACGCTGGCGCTGCGGCGCGGCCAGGTGGTCGATGCGCAGACGCTCGCGGCGCTGCTGCCGCTGGCGGAGCTTGGCCGCATCGCCTACTTCCGTTCCGACCTGCTGCCGGCCGACTTCACGCCCGAGCTGATGGTGACGCGCCACTTCGCCCAGCGTGACTATCCCTTCATCTTCACCAATGGCGTGCAGGCTTCGTATGTCGAAGTCGACACCGACACCGGCTTCGTCAAGCTGCTCAAGCACTGGGCGGTGGAGGATTGCGGGCGCGTCATCAACCCGAAGCTGGTGGACGAGCAGATCCGCGGCGCCATCGTCCAGGGCATCGGCGGCGCGCTGCTGGAAGAGTGCCTGTACGACGACGAGGGACTGATGCGCAACGCCAGCATGGCCGACTACCTGGTGCCGATGTGCGCCGAGA
>JAJAZH010000124.1 GCA_026785815.1 Ramlibacter sp.
CGCGATCGCCCGGCTGGCGGCGATGCCGAGCTGGGCGCAGGTTTCAAGCAGCATCCGACGCTTTTCCTCGCCGTCGCAGATGTCGCCCCAGGGCTGGTCCACCATCGCGCCGGTGAGCTTGCCGTCCTCGATGCCCAGCACGTTGGAGCGGGTGAAGTCGATCGACAGCCGGTCGCGGATCCGGTCGGTAAAAAACGTGAAGCCGCCCGACACCAGCAGCACCTTCATGCCGGCCGCCTTGCAGGCCGCCACCAGCCGCTCGGCGCCGGGATTGAGTTGCAGCCTGTTGGCGTAGACGTCTTCCATGTGCTGCACGCTCACACCCGCGAGCAAAGCCACCCGCTGGCGCAGGCTCTGCTTGTAGTCGGCAATCTCGCCGCGCATGGCCGCTTCAGTGATCGCGGCGACCTCGTCCTTCCTGCCCGCGGCCGCCGCGATCTCGTCGACGCCCTCGATGTTGATCAGGGTCGAGTCCATGTCGAAGGCGATCAGGCCGAAGTCCTTCAGCGCCAGCGGTGGCGTGAAACCCTGGATCACCAGGCCGGGGGAGATTTCTTGGGCAGAACTGCGCATCAGGGCTGATTTTCGCACTCGGTGCGCAGCAAAAGTTCAGTGTCCAGCAAGGCCAGCCCGGGGTGCAGGCGCAAGCGCTGTCGAAGCCAATACGCGTGCTCCACGCCAACGATTGCCACGACGCGTTGACCAGGATGGGCGTGCGCGGCTTCCAGGATGCGCGCAAGAAAGTGTTGGTTCCATTCTTCCCAGCTGGCAGCCTCCTCTGCAGGCGCGATCGCCTCCTGAAACCTGTGTTTAACCGCCAGCAACGCATCAGTTTGAGCCGAGTTCACATCGGCAGGGCTCAGCCAGTTCTCCAACAGCCAGGCAAACAAGTGTTCGACGTAGGTGGCAAAAAGTGCCGCGCTTGGATGCGTGTCGGGATGAAACAGGCGCCGGGCGGCTCGTGCCCGATCGATCATCGGGTTGTGCTGCGGAGGCTCCAATGGCAGGCAAACGGATCCAAGTCGATCAAGCAGAGGGTAAACGCTGAACTGGTACTCCCGTTTGATGCTTTGAGGCATGCGCGCGGCAAGGTCCTCCGGGGAAAGTTCAAGTGCCAGAACATCGGGCCGCAGGCATTCCACCACCCGCGCCAGCTCCGCATAGCCGTAGCCTGGGACGCGTTCGTGCAATTGGTGCAAGGAAGAAAGCACGATGACTTCACAACGCGACGTGCCCGATCCGGCGGGCGCGACCGGGTCGTGAAGGGTCGCTTCGCCACCGGTCATGCCGGCTGCGCCACCTTCGGCTGCCCGAGCGCGCGCAGCACATCCCGGACCATCTGGGCCCGCTCTTTCGGGTCCTTCAATTCGCGCTCGATCCGCAGCTTTTCGTTGCCGGCCAGCTTGATGTGCTTGTTCTTCTGCACCAGCTCGATGATGCGCAGCGACTCGATCGGCGGATTGGGCTTGAAGGTGATGTGGATCACGCCCGGCGCCGCGTCGACTTTCACCACGCCATAGGGCCGCGCCAGCACCCGCAGCCGGTGCACGTCGATCAGTGTCTGCGCTTGCGGCGGCAGCTTGCCGAAGCGGTCCACGATCTCTTCCAGCAGCGTGTCGATCTGCTCGGGGGTCTTGGCCGTGGCCAGCTTCTTGTAGAAAGAAAGCCGCAGATGCACGTCGCCGCAATAATTGTCCGGCAGCAGCGCCGGCGCGTGCAGGTTGATATCGGTGGTGACCGACAGCGGCGCCAGCAGGTCGGGTTCCTTGCCTTCCTTGAGCGAGCGCACCGCCTCCGACAACATCTCGTTGTACAGCTGGAAGCCGATTTCCAGCATATTGCCGCTCTGGCTCTCGCCCAGCACCTCACCGGCGCCGCGAATCTCCAGGTCGTGCATCGCCAGGTAGAAGCCCGAACCGAGTTCTTCCATCTGCTGGATCGCATCCAGCCGCTGCGAGGCCTGCCGGGTCAGGCTCTCCTTGTCCGGCACCATCAGGTAGGCATAGGCCTGGTGGTGGCTGCGTCCGACGCGGCCCCGCAACTGGTGCAGCTGGGCCAGGCCGAACTTGTCGGCGCGGCTGATGACGATGGTGTTGGCGGTCGGCACATCGATGCCGGTTTCGATGATGGTGGAGCACAGCAGCACGTTGTGGCGCTGTGCGATGAACTCGCGCATCACGCGTTCGAGGTCGCGCTCGGGCATCTGGCCGTGGGCCACGGCGATGCGCGCCTCGGGCAGCAGGTCCTCCAGCCGCTGGCGCCGGTTCTCGATGGTCTCGACCTCGTTGTGCAGGAAGTAGACCTGACCGCCACGCTTCAATTCGCGCAACACGGCTTCGCGGATCACGCCGTTGCCTTCGTTGCGGACAAAGGTCTTGATCGCCAGTCGCCGCTGCGGCGCCGTCGCGATCACCGACAGGTCGCGCAAGCCTTCCAGCGCCATGCCCAGCGTCCGCGGAATGGGGGTCGCCGTCAGCGTGAGCACGTCGACTTCGGCGCGCATCGATTTCATCGCCTCCTTGTGGCGCACGCCGAACCGATGCTCCTCGTCGATGATCAGCAGACCCAGGTTCTTGAACCGGGTCGACTCGGACAGCAACTTGTGGGTGCCGACCACGATGTCGACGCTGCCGTCCGCCAGACCCTTGAGCGTCGCCGTCACTTCCTTGCCTGAGCGGAAGCGCGACACCTCCGCCACCTTGACCGGCCACTTGCCAAAGCGGTCGATCAGCGTCTGGTAATGCTGTTCGGCCAGCAGCGTGGTCGGCGCCAGGAACGCCACCTGCCTGCCGCCTGTGATCGCAATGAAGGCGGCGCGCAGCGCGACCTCGGTCTTGCCGAAGCCGACGTCGCCGCAGACCAGCCGGTCCATCGGCCGCGGCGAGATCATGTCGTGGATGACGGCATGGATGGCCGCGTTCTGGTCCGCTGTTTCCTCGAAGCCGAAATCGTTGGCGAAGGTTTCGTAGTCCTGCGCCGAATAGCGGAAGGCGTGGCCCTCACGCAGGGCCCGGCGGGCGTAGATGTTGAGCAGTTCGGCCGCGGTGTCACGGACTTGCTCGGCGGCACGGCGCCTGGCCTTCTCCCACTGGCCGGAGCCCAGCCGGTGCAGCGGCGCCTCGTCGGCGGAAACGCCGGTGTAGCGGCTGATCTGGTGCAGCTGGCTGACCGGCACGTACAGCACCGCCTTGTCGGCGTACTCCAGATGCAGCATCTCCTGCATCGCGGGCGTGCCGTCTTCATTCTTCCCCTGGCCCAGGTCCAGGTTGACCAGGCCCCGGTAGCGGCCAATGCCGTGCTGGGTGTGCACCACCGGATCGCCGACGTTCAGCTCGGAAAGATCCTTGATCAGCGCCTCGACGTCGCTGACCTGCTCCTGCTTCTTGCGCCTGCGGGTGGTCGGGCCGGCGGCGAACAGCTCAGTCTCGGTGACGAAGTCGATGCCACTTTCCAGCCAGCTGAAGCCGGCATTCAGCGGCGCGGTGGCGATGCCGAGTTTCTCGTCGCTGGCCTCGAATTCCTCCAGCGATTCGAACGCAGGTGCCGCCAGCTGGCTGGCGCGGATGAAGTCCAGCAGGCTCTCGCGCCGGCCGTCGCTCTCCGCCAGCACCAGCACCCGGTTCTGGGTGTTGCGCAGGTGGTCCTTGAAGCGCGCAAGAGGTTCTTCCGCGCCCCGCACGACCGACATCTCGGGGAGGGTGTCGAATTCGGCGTAAGTCGACTCGGTCGGCACTGCTGTCGGAGCTGGATCCCGGCTCAAGGCCGGGATGACAGGCAGTGCGGGATGCTGGGTCGAGGCCGGGATGACAGGCAGTGCGGGATCACGACTGACAGTTTTGAGCGACAGCTGCGAATGCGCATTGGCGCGGGTGTAGAACTGCTCGCTCGACAGGAACAGGGCTTCCGGCGCCAGCACCGGGCGCTCCGGATCGCCGACCACCAGCCGGTAGCGCTCCTTCGTGTCCTGCCAGAAATGCTGGAACGCCGGCTCCAGCTCGCCGTGCATCACGACGGTGGCCTGGGCGCCGAAGTAATCGAACACGGTCGCCGTCTCGTCGAAGAACAGCGGAAGGTAGTACTCGATACCGGCAGTGGCCACGCCGTTGCCGATGTCCTTGTAGATCCGGCTTTTGGTCGGGTCGCCCTCCAGCAATTCGCGCCAGCGGCTGCGGAACTTGGCCCGCGCATCGTCGTCCATCGGGAACTCGCGGCCCGGCAACAGTCGCACTTCCGGAACCGGGTACAGGCTGCGCTGGCTGTCGGGATCGAAAGTGCGGATCGAGTCGATCTCGTCGTCGAACAGGTCGACCCGGAACGGCACCAGGGAACCCATCGGGAACAGGTCGATCAAGCCGCCGCGCACTGCGTACTCGCCGGGGCTGACGACCTGGGTCACATGGCTGTAACCGGCCAGCGTCAACTGGGCCTTGAGCCTGGCCTCCTCGAGTTTCTGCTTGACCTGGAAGTGAAAGGTGTAGCCGGCCAGGAACTGAGGTGGCGCGACCCGGTACAAAGCCGTGGTGGCCGGAACGATGATCACGTCCGCTTCGCCCTGCGAGATCCGCCACAACGTGGCCAGCCGTTCGCTGATCAGGTCGTGGTGAGGCGAGAAGGTGTCGTACGGCAGCGTCTCCCAGTCGGGGAACAAGCAGGTGCGCAGGTCGGGGCCGAAAAAAGCGAGTTCGTCAATCAGGCGCTGCGCGTCGGTGGCATCGGCGGTGACGATGGCGGTGATGCGGCCGGCGGCCTTCTCGCGAATCGCCAGCTGGGTCAGCAGCAGTGCATCGGCGGAGCCGGGTGGACGGGGCAGGGTGAAGCGTTTGCCGGGGGAAAGTCTGGGTAAGTCCATCAAGGGCCGCAAAAAAATAGCAAACACCCCGCGCCTGAAGAGGGTGGGGTGGTGTGTCGATTCTAGAATGGGGCCAAACCTATGAGTGTCAACCTTCCGAATACCCGCTTTTTCGCGTTGATCCCCTGCGCCGGCCATGGCAGTCGCGCCGGCACCACCGGACCCAAGCAGTACCAGCCGATCGCCGGCAAGCCAATGGTGATGCACACGCTCGCGGCGTTTGCCGCCGTCAAGCGCATCGCCAGGACGCTGGTGGTCGTCAGCCCCGGCGACGGATTCTTCAGCCGCAATTTCGCGCCGGTGACGGCTGCGGCCTGTGGCGGCGACACGCGCGCCATCAGTGTCGTCAACGGGCTGCACGAATTGCGCAAGCTCGGCGCCGACAGCCGCGACTGGGTGCTGGTGCACGATGCGGCGCGCTGCCTGATCACGCCCGAACTGGTCGACAGCCTGATCGACGCCTGCGTCGGCGACGATGTCGGCGGCCTGCTGGCGCAAAAGCTCAGTGACAGCTTGAAGTCGGAGCAGGGCGGGCGCGTCGCGCAGACGCTTGGCCGTGAAGACAAGTGGCTGGCGCAGACGCCGCAGATGTTTCGCATCGGGCGCCTGATCGAGGCGCTGGAACAATCGTGCGACGACGTGACGGACGAAGCCGGCGCGATGGAAGCCGTCGGCCAACGTCCACTGCTGGTGCCGGGCGGCTCGCAGAATTTCAAGATCACTTATCCCGACGACTTCGCCCTCGCCGAGGCCGTGCTCAAGGCCCGCGCCCGATGACGGTCCGGATCCGGATCGGCGAAGGCTGGGACGTCCACGCGCTGGTGCCGGGCCGCAAGTTGATCCTGGGCGGCGTCGAGATTCCGTTCGAGCGTGGGCTGTTGGGCCATTCCGATGCCGACGTGCTGCTGCACGCGATCACCGATGCGCTGCTCGGCGCGGCCGGGCTGGGCGACATCGGGAAACACTTCCCGGACACCGACCTGCGCTTCCAGGGCGCCGATTCGATGCTGCTGCTGATCGAGGCAGCGCGCAGGGTCCGTGAACAGGGCTGGCAGATCGGCAACATCGACAGCACGGTGATCGCGCAGTCGCCGAAACTGGCACCTCACATTGAGAACATGCGCGCGGCAATCGCGCAGGCGCTCGGCCTGGCCGCGCAGCAGGTGAACGTGAAAGCCAAGACAGCGGAGCAGCTGGGACCGGTCGGTGAGGGGGGCGCCATTGAAGCCCGCGCCGTGGTGCTGCTGGTCTGAAACCCGGCGCGGGTCGCCAGTCGCGAGGCCGCCGGGCCTAGTGCACGACCTCGGAAGCGCGGTTCGGCTCAGACTCGGTGCCGTCGTTCGAAGCCTTCGGTTTCTGCAGCTTGATGTGGGCCGCGAGACCGCCTGATGTGGTGTTGGAAAGGGCGAAGATGCCGCCCATGCGCTGGACAGTCTTGTCAACGATCGCCAGGCCCAGGCCGGCGCCGGTCGCCGCCGTCCGCGCGGCATCGCCGCGAAAGAAGGGCTTGATCAGGTTCGGCAGCGCCTCGGGCGCCACGCCCATGCCGTGGTCGCGCACCTTCAGCAACACCCATTCGTTGCGGGATTTGGCGTTGATGTCCACCACCGCGATGCCGGTCTCCGGCGTCTTGCCGTAGCGCCGCGCGTTCTCCAGCAGGTTCGAGATGACACGCGCCAGCTCAACCTCGTCGGCCAGCACGTAGAGATCCTTCGCGAGATCCAGGTTGATCCGCATGTCGCCCCGGTCCTGTACCGCGTACAGGCAGGCTTCGATCACGTCGTTGAGCAGCACCGGCTTGAGCTCGGCATGGTCCGGGCGGGCGTAGTCGAGGAACTTGTCGATGATGGCGTCGAGCTGGTCGATGTCCGCCGCCATGTGGTCGCGCGCGTCTTTGTCCGCCACGCTCATCTCGGTTTCGAGGCGCAGTCGTGCCAGCGGGGTGCGCAAGTCGTGCGAGATGCCGGCCAGCATCACGACGCGGTCCTGCTCGATCTTCGCCAGCTGCTGCGCCATCCGGTTGAAGCCGATGTTGACCTCGCGGATCTCGCTGGTCACCGCTTTCTCGTCGAGCCGGCTGGCGTCGAAGTCACCGTCCCGCACCCTGCTCGCGGCAAATGAAAGTTGCTTCAGCGGCCGGTTGATCAGCCGCGCGATCAGTGCCGCGCCGGCCAATGAGAGTCCGGCGGCCGTGATCAGCCAGATCAGCCAGGTCCGGCTTCCGACCTGGGTGAACCGCGCCTTGTCCATCAGGATCCAGTAGTGGTCGGCGTCGATCCGGAAGCCCACCCACAGGCCTTCCTCCGAGTTGACGCTGCCGGCCACCACCGTGCCCGGGCCGAGACGGGTGACCAGCTCGTCGACGATCCGGCTGTCGAGGCCGCCCGAGTCGAAGCTGACAAAGCGGTCCGAAGGTTCGCGCGGCACGATCCGCACGCCCTCCTGGTCGGCCAGTGTCTTGATCAGCGAAACCCGCTGGATGGAATCGGAATGGATCAGGGCCGCGCGGCTGAGATTGACCAGCGACGCGATCTGCTGGGCGGTCTGGACAGCGCGCGGCTCGAATTCGAGCGCGCGGAAAGTCTGCAGCCACGCCACGATGCTGCCGATCAGCAGCAGCGACAGCAGGAAGAAGGTGCGCCAGAAAAGCGACAGCCCCAACCTGGGCCGCATTTCGAGCGGAGCCGGCGCTGTTTCCAGCGGCGCCGGTCCGGTCACGTCGATGCTGGTCGTCACGCCTCGAATCAAACCTGCCCCTTGCTCATCGCTTGCCGCTTTCTTTGATGTGCGTCGGGCCGGCGGCTGCGGTCCCCGGCATCAACCCGCTCCGTCCGGCACGAACACGTAGCCCACGCCCCAGACGGTCTGAATATAACGCGGCGCCGCGGCATCGACCTCGACCAGCTTGCGCAGGCGCGACACCTGCACGTCGAGGCTGCGGTCGAAGGGCTCGAATTCGCGGCCACGGGCCAGCTGCGCCAGCTTCTCGCGCGACAGCGGTTGACGCGGATGCCGCACCAGCGCCTTCAGCATCGCGAACTCACCGGTCGTCAGGGGCAATTCCTCGCCGTTCTTGCGCAGCGTGCGCGCGCCCAGGTCGAACGCGAACGGGCCGAAATTGACCACTTCGTTGTCGCTCGACGGGGCGCCAGGCGCTTCCTGGGCCGGTCGGCGGCGCAGCACCGCATGGACGCGGGCCAGCAGTTCGCGGGGATTGAAGGGCTTGCCCAGGTAATCGTCGGCGCCGACTTCCAGGCCGACGATCCGGTCCACGTCTTCGCCCTTGGCGGTCAACATGATGATCGGCGTGCGGTCGTTGGCGGCCCGCAGGCGCCGGCAGATCGACAGACCGTCTTCGCCCGGCATCATCAGGTCGAGCACGATCAGGTCGGCAGTTTCACGGAGCATCAGACGGTTCAGGGCTTTTCCGTCCTCGGCCAGGATGACTTCAAAGCCTTCCTGGGTCAGGTACCGGCGGAGCAGGTCGCGGATCCGGGCGTCGTCGTCGACGACCAGAATCTTGTCGGTCTTAGCTGCAGCTTGGTTCATGTTGCTCCCAACGATGTATTTGTAACAGAGCCAATTCTGAGGGGCGTGACTGGCGTCGTGCGGGTTTTTCCTGATGACCTGACCTATTGTTACAAATGTTGCCGGGCAGCGCATCCGTTCACATGACAGCAGGTATCCGAATTCCGCCCGGGAGGTTCAATTGCAGGCATGAAGCTTCTCATCCTCGCTTTCACGTGGGTCGCCACCACCCTTGCAGCCCAGGCCCAGACGCAGCTGCCTACGCATCGGCTGATGGAATTGCGCAGCGCGGTCC